>NZ_JBXWQZ010000020.1:0-63420 GCF_059612645.1 Ruegeria sp. YKSF131
GGGGGCCGAGACCGGGGCCACCCGCACCCAACGGTCGATCATCTTGCCACAGCGCCCGTTTCAGGTGCTGGCCGAACGCAACCCGCCGGGATTTGCAGATGTGCGCAAGTTCGTCGTCAGCAATGCGGGGCAGGTTTTGAGGTACTAATTTTCGCCTTCGGCGAGAGTATTTTTGAAAAGATGAAGCAAGGGCGGTTTTTTAGATGAGTTTGACGTCAGATCAGATGGAATTGCGCGAAGACGATATTCGCAAGCATTATCCGGCAGCGACCGCTTTGCTGAATGGGTTCGAACATGCGCCGCGGATCGCCAAAGCCGTGGAAACCACCGTTGAACGCTCGCCAGGCGTGTCAACCGGTCGGCGGTTTCGCTCGACGACACCGGGGTTGGTGACACGCCGGACCGTGCGCGCAGACGGGGTGCATCTGGTTGAGAGGATCGAAGCCTCGGACGATGGTGACGCCTTGGTTTCGCCGCCGCAAGCGACTGCACAACAGGTGATCCGCCGCGCCGTCGCAATCGCTCTGGCCGTGGCGGACACTTATGCGGAACAGACCCCGTTGGCCGATCTGAAACGGGCAAACCTGGCCGGGGATCTGCCCGCCGCACGGAAGACCGAGTTTTCAGAGGTACTGACAGCCGAAGCGCTGATCACGTTACACACGTTCGGCAACGCGCTGGCTTATCTGTTGTCCTCGCATCTGGGTGAGACCACGGTTGATATTGGTGAGATCGAAGAGGTCCTGACCGACAACGGCCAACTTGCCCTGCATGGCGCCCTGTGGGAACTGGATCAGGTGCTGGCCAAATACGCCTTGGAGGATGCCCACCTGATCGCGGCCACCAGCGCCTATGCCGAACAACTGATGGAGAAGTCAGCCCTGCGCGCAGGGTCCACAGGTCATCTGGCCCCGTTCCAGAATGCGGCCTGGCATATTGAGGCGGATGATCTGACGATACGGGGGTTCGAGCCCGCTTCAAAGGCAAAATCCACCACCTTGACCATGACGTTCAAGAAGCCGAACGAAGTGGTCGGCAACCATATCGCCAAGTATCAGGCGATGAAGTTAGCCAAGATGGTAATGGCCTATGACTTCGATCGCCGCCTGAACCCGTTTGCCGAACTTGGCGGGTTCATCTTCACCTTCATGGGTGACGGCAAACCGGGCACCGGCAAGACCACACTGATCCAGATGATGGCCGGGCTGATCAACGAGTATTGCCAGAACGCGGGCTATCCGTTCCGCTATCAGAACCTGAGCACGGATAATATCGACAGCTATCAGGGCAAATCCGGCCAGAACGCCAAGGCCTTTATCAACACGATCATCGACCCGTCGGTCATCGGGTTCGGCACCATCGACGATATCGACCAGCTGGCGGGCAAGCGCGGCGACCGGCAGTCTTCGGCCGGGCAGCTGGAGATTACCGCCGTGCTGATGGAAAGCTTTGCCGGTGCCAATACCGTCGTACGCGGCAACTGCACCTTTGGCATGTTCTCGAACTACCCCGAGAATGTGGACGACGCCCTGCGTCAGCGGGCAGGCGCACGGTTTCTGGTGGACGGGCCGCAGACGCGCGAGGATTACATCGACATCCTGCACCTGCTGATGGGTCGCAACCACGACATCCCGCTGGGCGAACACGAGGCTTACGCCGCGCAGGAAATCAAAAAGGCCGTCGCCGCCAGTTTCGAAAGCCATTCCCGCCCGCATGAGGATGCTTTGTTGCAGGTCTATGACCGGGTCTCGGGCGAGATCGGTCAGATGGACACAATTGCCAAGCTGGGTACCTACCTCAAGGCGATCCAACAGGCGGATGAACGGTTCACCGGCCGTGCGATCAAGAACATCACCGACGCGGTCAAGGTCCGCGCGATGGATTTCGAACTGCCCGACGAATGGATGGAAAACCCCGACCTGTTCCTGTTCCGCGACTATGACACCAAGAAGGCCATGATCGAGGACCTGCGCCAGCCGATCACGGTCGAGATGGTGATGCAGGAGATCAATCGCTACGCCGACAGCGAGTTCCGTTACGCCGACAAGAGCGACGAGGTCGCCATCGAAAACGCGGTGCGTGAGATGGGCCGGATGGAAGAGGCCAAGCGGCGGTATCTGAAGGGGAAGGGATGACCTATACCTCGCTGTTCGTCGCAATAGCAGTTGGGTGGGTGGTGCCCTACGCGATATGGTTTTTGGCACCAATTGTCAGAAGGTCCAAGGTTCTGCACGGATCGGTAGCAGCCTTGTTGGTCCCGCTAGTGAATTTGCTGATTTTATATACTTTGAAATCTCTGAGTCTTATATCTGTCGAGAGCATTCCACTCTGGCCGATGGCGATGTTCTCTTCAACCACCTCGATTGGCGTAATCATTGCAGTAGTCGTAAGATTGCACATGCAGAAAGAGGCGTCATGAGCGTCTGGTGTAAACGTCAAAAGGTCATCGCGGCGCAGCCGCGACGCGCCCGACCCGCCCACGTCGTGCCGAAGGCACGCCTTTGGCGTGACGGCGGGCGCGTTCCGCACCCAACCTCAGGCCGGGCGCATCGCTACCGTTGCGCGGGAAGGCAAGGGTCATGATCCGCCTCATCAAAAAAGGCCTGATGTTCGGCAACCTCGTCCACATCTCCAGCCCGGCCTTAGTCGAGAGGTATAACCGCGCGCTGCAGCATCTGGCGGGCAAGACCACTCAGCTTTCGGATTTTCATGTGGATATCTCGGGCTATTCGCCGGAGGTGGGGATTGAGTTGGAGGACGAGCTCTACCTCAACCCCAACGGGGTCAACCGGCAGTTCATCCTGCTGACGACCGAGCAGAAACGCGCGCCTTTGCTGAACGTCAAGTTCTCGACCTCGCGCGATATCCTGCGCGAGTTTATCGAGATGAATGAAGCGCATTTGTTTGCCCTGACCGCCACTGATGCGGTGGCCGGAGAGCTGGTGAACTCGGTCTTCAAGCTCAGCAGTCCCCGTGATTTGTTTAATCTGCGCAAAATCGAGATTGAGGCCGACACCGCAGGCGGCACCTTGCGCAAGGCGCAGCAGCTGGCGGGCATGGTCGAACAGTTCAAAACCGCCGAGGACGCCTGGTTCGACGATGTGCTGATCGCCAGGATGATCGAGACCGCCAAGGAGACCGGCGACGTCACGCGCAACCCCGTCCATCTGCGCCACACGGATTTTGAGCAACGCAATTTCTGGACGGCGCATTTCGGCGGGCTGTACCTGTTCCCGGACCTGGATCACCCGGCGGCGATTTGTATGGGTGACAAGCCTGACGATTTGCCGATCAAATACGTTTTTGACCCGTCGCAGCGGAACCAGATTGCAAAGTTTCTGGGTTACAATGATCTGGTCGAACCCATCGTCAAGGCGCGCGGCGTGGATGCCGCCGCAATCCTGCAGCAGAAGATGGATTTCCTGACTGTCGACGCGGCGGCGGATGCGGATGTCGACCTTACCGGGCTGGACCGAAGCGATATGCGGCGGTTGGCGCGCAATCACTCGGATCGCTTGCCCGAAGCCTATCACGGCCTTGCGCAACTGCTGCGCTGGGCAAGCGACGGGGGGCCGTGGCCGCGTATCACGTCGGATCATCCGGCTTATTTCTACACTTTGCGCGCCGCTGACACGCCGAACCGTGATCTGGTGAATATGCTGCTGGCCGAATTGGCCCCGCTGGATCCACGCCAGATGTTCATCTGCCACAAAGAGCTGTTCTATAACACCTATTCCAGATGGCCCGAGAGCAAGAAAGCCTATGTTGCCGACTTCCTCGCGCGCGAGTATCAGGTGGACAAGCAAGGGGCCCGTGCCGCGCTGTTCGGCCATGAGCCGGACATGAGCGGCGAAGACCGGGTCAGCGATGACATAATCGCGCGGGTCGGTCCGTGGGGTTCGGTAAGGAAAGGCTGAGATGTTCGGGTTATTGCGCCTTTTGCTGATCTTGTTGGTGATCCAAACGATCGCCTATGTCGCGCTGTCTTTCTACTCGCGCGGGATACGCCGTCGTAAACTGGAAAGCTGGTGGGACGAGAAGGGCAAGTCGGGCAATAAGGACGCCTTTGTCGAACGCGGGTTGCATGTGTATGACAATTCGTTCCGGCGCAAACTGATCCTGGGTGTCTATATTGTGCCATGGGTGGCGATTGGCGCGCTGATCTACATCGTGAATTACATGTGAGGGTTTAGGCATGGCCTACGTGAAATGGGCGTTCATCATCATCTTCTGGGGAACGATCGCTGCGGTCCTGCAATACTCGCTGCCGCAACACGACGTTGTGCGTATCGTAAACACCTACGAAGAGCGGCAGGATCTGAACGACTGGACACGGATATTCTGGTCCGAACCCGAAGACCAATCGACCAGCCTGTCTAACCGGGATGTGCAATTCATTCAGGCCGTGCGCGAAAATGGCAAGCCGATCGTGTACCGAAACGAAGACACCGGGTGGGGGTGGCCACCCTACTTCAAGTTCGACACGGCGAACCTTTACACCGAAGCTAATGATGCGAAATCGACCAAGGAAAACCCGAAATGGGTGGTCGTGACCCATTACGGGTGGCGCAATGAGTTCATGTCGATCTTTCCCAACGCCATTTTCATCAAACATGTGGAAGGGCCGGATGCGCAGGTCATTCCCTGGTTCAACATCATTTTCTTGACAATTTTTGCCGCGCTGGTCTGGGCGGTTTGGGTGCGCTGGCGCAGGTTCCGGAAGGCCCGAATTGATCCGATGATTGAGAATGTGGAAGACGGCTTTTATGCTGCCGGCGACGCGATTGAAGAACGCCGAAACAGATTTCAGCGCTGGCTGGACAGCTGGAAGTCGAAATAGGCCTTAACGTCGCGGGCATGTTCTCAGCACGCCCGTTGGGCCAGAGATGCCGGCTACCTGACGACAAATTCTGCGTGCAAGGCACCCGCCGCCTTGATGGTTTTCAAGATGTCGATCATATCCTGGGGCGACACCCCCAGCGCGTTCAGGCCTGCGACAACCTCCGACAGGGTCGTAGCTTCGGGGATTTCGGCAAGGCCAGTTCCTTCTTCCTCTTCGATCCCCGCAATAGTGCGCGGCACGATTACTGTTTCGCCCTTGGCAAACGGGTTGGGTTGCACGGCAATCGGCGCTTCCTGAACTGTCAGGGTCAGATTACCCTGAGAGACAGCCACACGCGATATCCGGACTTCCTGCCCCATAACGATAGTGCCGGACCGCTGATCGACCACCACACGCGCTTTTGCTTCCGGCTCGACCAGAATATTCTCGATACGCCCGATGGCATGGGCCGTTGATACTGCCTGCGTTGCAGCAATGTTGAGCTCAACCGTGCCTGAATCGCGCATGATTGCCACAGCTCTGTTGAACTCGGTATTTATGGCGAATTCGATACGCGCGGCCGTGGTGAAATCGGGTTCTCTCAATGCCAGGCGCATTTGGGTCAGAGTTGACAAGTCGAACTCAATTTCACGCTCAACACGCGCGCCGGACGGGATCACACCCGAGGTTGGCACCCCGCGCACGACCGACGCGGCCTCTCCTTCAGCGGAAACGCCACCCGCAAGGATTGTGCCTTGTGCAACCGCATAGATTTGCCCGTCTGCTGCGTTAAGTGGGGTCATAACCAGCGTCCCACCCAATAGGCTGTTTGAATCGCCTATCGCCGAAACCGTTACATCGATTTGGCCGCCGACTCTGGCAAAAGGCGGCAGACTGGCTGTCACCAAGACGGCTGCCACATTCTTAGGCCGGAAATCCTCGCCCGTTACGTTCACACCCAAACGCTCCAAGATGTTGGACATGATCTCTTCGGTGAAAGGGGAGTTGCGCAATCCGTCACCGGTTCCGTCCAAACCGACAACCAGGCCATAACCCACAAGATCATTACCTCGGACACCATCGAAATCCACGAGGTCCTTGAGGCGGATTGCCCCCGCCCAGGCCATACCGGGAAGAAGGATCAGAAGAAGTATCAGCGCCCTCATCTCAGGAAATTCACCAGTGAAAGGTTCGCATTGCGAACGGTTACCGAATAGAGGCTTTCCAACTGAAACTGCACCGTTTGCAATTTCGCCGCTGTTTCGTAAGGATCTGCTGCGATTAGCTCGTTCCGGCCGAATTCCAGACTGGTTCGGGCCATCGAATTTCGCGTAGCGGCCTGTTCGATGCGGGCCTCGGCGCTGCCGACCTGAGCCCGCAGGTTTACCGTGGCATCCTGTGCGTTGGCCAGATCGACGCCCAGCTGTGTGAACAATGCAGTGCGCTGATCGGAAGAAAGAGCCAATGTATTGTCGGTGGCTAATGCTGCTACGGCAACATCCCTCAGGGCTGCTTTGAATGCCGGGTCGGTTGCCGTGAGTGGCAGCGTAACGCTTTCATTTTCCGAGATCTGCATAGGAGAGAGCGTGGTGTTCGCACCCTGATAAATCATGGCGTCAAACCCGGCAGGGCTATTGAACCATGTGTCGGCAGCCAGGCGTATGTCGGAGACGGTCATGGCCCCCGTCAGTTGTGTCTTCAACTCAGCCAACAGCGTGTCGGTCGATGGCAGTGGCGAGACATCGGTGGCTGTACCCGAAAACAGACTGCGTCCACCAACCCGCGTGTTCAACGCCGATACCATCGTGTCGAGCTCATTCCTGGCATGATCTGACGCCTGTGCATGATTTACAGGCTGATTGGCCGTTCCGTAGGCCAACAGAGACGCGGTTATTTCGCCAACCGAATCGCCAAATGTCTTCAGGCTCAACTGCATGGCATCCGTGAACAGGGCCGCTTCGGCTGTGGCGATGCCAAAGGCGTCGAGTCTGGCAAGCGAACGGTCCAAATCCAGGATCTGAGAGTAATCTCCGCCAAGCCGGCCAGATATGTCCTGCACTTTGCCTGTGGACATCTCGTAAGAGAGGGTTTCAATCTGTGTTTTGATTTCAGTGGCGCGAGTGCGAAGGGTCATACCGCGCGCCAGATCGCCGATGGCAGTCAAGTTCATGCTCATAACCTCAGAAGCGTTTCCATAAGCTCATCGACAACCGAGATGACACGTGCGTTTGCTGCGTATGTCTGTTCGATCTGCATGAGGCGCTGTAGTTCCTGATCCGTATCGACGCCCTGTTCGGCCTCAATCTGTGACATTTGTTGTTGGCTGTTGCTGGCAAATGCCTTCCGCTGCTCCGCGGCGTGAGATTGCGCCCCGGCTTTCGACATAAGCGCCTCGGTCAACTCGGCGGCGCGCATGTTTCCAGTGCCAAACAGCCCGCCCGGTACGGCGCGCGCATCATTCAGAATGGCACCGAAAGCACGCAGTTGCGACGCTTGCCCGGGATCGCCCGGTGTTGCGGCACCCAGCCCGGCGCGGAGCTTCCAGCTGTCGCCGCCGTTGTCGGGGTCGGCAACAGAATTCAGCGAAATGCGCGATGACAGCCCGACAAAGGTTGTCGGGTCGAACCGATTTCCGTTGTCTGTGAACAGACCGGGATCTGTCGCAAGTGCCGTGGGATCCAAGCCCGGCGTTTCGAATCGTTCGATAAGATCGCGGGCAACGGCATCAAGCTGCAGCTGCGCCTCAACCGCCAATTCATCGCGAATTGAAAACTGGGCCATCAACGCGCCGCCGCGGATTTGCGCAGTGTCCCCGCTGGTGCGTACCGGGTTGCCGTTCATAGCCAATCCGGACAGCAGACCATTTGCAACCGTCATGTGGGGTTTCGTTTCACCGGTCGTGGAGAAGGTGAACTCGGACGCCTTACCTTCCAGAAGTATCAACCCGCCGTCTGAATAGAGCGATACCTGATCGTTTGCGCGTGGCACAACGTTGACCGGGATCAGGGTATTGACCTGATCGATCAGGACTTGCCGTTGATCCAGCAAGGCCCCGATATCGCCGCCGGAATTCTGAATGGCCGGAATCTTTGCGTTCAGAACTTCGATATCTTTCAGAACCAGGTTCAGGCTTTCGATATGAGCGCCTATCTTGCGGTCCGCGTCCGAGCGTGCCTGTCGCACACCTTCAGAAGCCGCATTCAGCCCTGCCGCAAGATCGCTCGCCGCGCGCGCCACTTGATCAAGTCTTTCGATCGAGTCGGGGAGACTGGCTGCGGTGATGAAGCTGTTTTCCAAGGCAGACATACGGCTGGCAAGGGATGGCGTGCGGTCTGCTGTTCCCACAAGGTTTTCGAACCGTGAACGGAAATCTGAGATGGCGGATTGAAAGGCAAGCTCGGCGTCTGACGACCGTCTGTTGGCCGTCAGAACCGGATCCTGATGCCGGATTACCCCAACCGTACGCACGCCATTGCCTGATATGGGGCTTGTCGCCAGTTCAACGGACCTGCGCGCATAGCCCGGTGTCAGGGCATTCGCGATATTCCCCGACACCACAGCGGCCCCGCGACTGGCCGCTGTCAGCCCGCCCAATGCGTTATTGAGTGCCGTCGACATATTCATGAGGCCGCTCCTTTCCTTTGGTCAGTTCTTGGATCAGCGCTTCAAGTTGGTCGTTTCCTGAAGCATCTCGTCCACCGTCTGGATCACCGTGGCGCTTGATGAATAGGCGCGCTGTGTCTGGATCAGTGATGTCAGCTCGGTTGCCACATCCGTGGTGGATTCCTCGCGCGCGAAAGAAACGATATCTCCGGTGGGACCTTCGCCCGCGTTCCACAGAAAGAACGTGCCGCTTTCGCGGGATGGAGCGTAGGTTTGACTGTCCAGCGCCGTCAAGCCGTTGGGATTGGGAACATCAGCCAGCGGGATCTGGAACATTCGGCGGCTGACACCGGTATCGTAGAATGCATAGACATAGCCACTTTCATCGACCTGAACGCTGGTCATCGTACCAACGGCAGAGCCATCCCGCGTGATTGAAACCGGAGCGAATGTATCGGATAGCTGAGTAATGCCATCGGCATCGCCGATCAGCCCGATATTGACCTCCATCGGGCCGCCAGCGACGTTGACCATGACACTGCCGGTTGCCGGATCGTAGGCGCCGCCGGTTACAGGGGTGACGCTGGCCAGAGTGCCCCCGGCTGTTCGGTTGTCGGTAAAGGTCAAAGTATATTCCCCGATAACCACGCCGCCAGATGCCGAGTCGCGCAGAACCATGGTCCATTCATTGCTGCTGCCGGTTGCCGGAACGGTCGGGATCAGTTGGATATCAATACTTTCGGATTTTCCGAGATTGTCGAAATACTCGACCGATAAAGGCTGTGTGTAACCTGGCGCACCCGCATCTGTCGCCGTTGCGGGAAGGTTCATACTCAGGTTCATCTTTGTCGTCGGGGCACCGGACAACTGATTGACGCTCAACTGAATTGGTTCAAGCGCGGCGGGCGTGTCGCGTGGAACGGGCGGGATGGACCCGTCTGCCGCAGCACGCCATCCCAATAGAACAAGGCCGGATTCGGTCACCAGATATCCTTCGTCATTGGTCCGGAAGGAACCCGTGGTCGTCAGCAACATCTCGTTGGAATTTGAGCCGACCTGCGAGCTGGATCGCACCGGCAACATGCCGCGTCCGCGCACTGCCAAATCGGTAGAGTTGCTGGTGGTCACCAGTGATCCGCGCTGGTCAATCATGCGCTGGCTGGTCGTGCGCACGCCCCCTGCCGAATAACTGCCACCCTGACCAGACGTGACCATCGAATGAAAGTCAGTTTCCACCCGTTTGTATCCGTAGGTAGAAGAGTTTGCGATATTGTCGGAAATCGTGGCCAGCCTGTTGGCGTTGGCCTTCAACGCTGCCACACCGGCATTCAGCGAAGAGGAAATGGTCATTGGCGCGCCCTTCTGTTGCGTCAAGCTTCGATGCAACAGGTAACGCGCTGCCCCTTAACAGCGCGCTAACAGGTAAAATGCGTTCTATCCTTTAGGGTCGACGCAGAAATATCACTTCGATTCGGTTGTTCCGAACTGCCATCGGATTGTCGGTGAAGAGTTTTCTGTCAGCATGACCTGTGATGCGATCCATACGGCTTGCCGCCACGCCTTTGTCCTGTAACAGCTGGCGGACTGATTGCGCCCGGGCAGTGGACAGATCCCAGGCGGTATTACGAACCTGCACAACAGGAGATGCGCTGACATGGCCTGTGACTGCAATCGGGTTGGTCACCAGATCCGAAGAACGCGCTATGATCAAAGCAAGCGCCCGCATGATCCCGGTTGGTTTCTCGGAACCGGATTCGAACAATGGCTGGGTATCCGTATCGAATAGCTCAACGACGAATCCTTCGTCGGTGACGCGTGTCACGATATGCCTGAGAAGCTTATCCGACACCTCGCTTTCACCGGTTCGCCCCAAAAGCTGAGCTTCAAGCGTCGAGAAGTCTTCGGTATCACCTTTGCCACCACCGTTGGCGTTCACACCGGTTGATCCGCGCGCCTGACGGGATTCAGTTGCGTGTTTGGTGCTGGCCCCGGCACCATCCCGCAGCAACGTCTTTTCCGACAACATACTGTCGCCGCCAAAGGCACCGTCTCCGCCGCCGGATTCGGGGCTCAGAGGGATTGTCGGGGCGAAGTAATCCGCCAATCCTTTGCGTTGCTGTTCAGTTGTCGCGTTCAGCAGCCACATCAACATGAAGAAGGCCATCATGGCCGTGACAAAGTCGGCATATGCAACTTTCCACGCCCCGCCGTGGTGACCATCACCACCCGATACACGCTTCTTCTTGATGATGATTGGCGCCGCATTGGTCTGCGCACCCATCTCCACCACCTATATTATCACCCGACTATCTGCCTAGCAGAGCAGGTCTTAAGGTGGCCTTAATACTTAAAACTGTTCAGAGTTCCGCCTAGCGTGGCAAGCTGATTGATGCACGGCGCAGTATCAATGACAGGCGATCAAAACTGTTTTCGATTCCCTCAGACTCTGGTTTGGCAAAAAAGGCGTCCAGTTCCTCATGGATGCGAACAGCCTGATCCAGCAGCGGGTCAGACCCTTCGGCATACAGCCCGGCCTTGATCATCACTTCGGACTGCTCGTAACTGCCCACGAGTTTTCGGGTTTCGGTGATCATCTGGTTCTCGGCCTCGGATGCGGCTCCTGGCAGGCTCCGCGACACTGATCTGCTGACGTCAATGGCCGGGAAACGTCCCCGTTCGGCGATGTTACGGCTCAGCACAATGTGCCCGTCCAAAACGCCGCGCAGAATGTCAGCGATGGGTTCATCCATGTCCGAACCGGCCACCAAAACGCTGAACACTGCGGTAATATCCCCCTGTTCCTGCGTTCCGGGGCCTGCGCGTTCGCAAAGACTGGCGATCAGGGGTGTGACAGAGGGTGGATATCCCCGCAAAGACGGCGATTCCCCCATAGAAACAGCAATTTCACGATGCGCTTCGGCAAAGCGGGTCACAGAATCAGCCAAAAAAAGAACGTTCAGCCCCAGATCCCGCAGATACTCAGCCATCGACATGGCCGACCAGGCGCACCGCCTGCGCGCCAACGCCGACTGGTCAGAGGTGGCAGCCACCACGATCGTGCGTTTCATGGCTTCGGGGCCAATGGCCTGCGCGACAAATTCATTCACCTCGCGTCCGCGTTCGCCAATAAGCGCGACTACGACGACATCGGCCTGCATGGACCTAGCCAGTGTGGAAAGCAGGGTCGATTTTCCGACACCCGACCCGGCGAACAACCCCACCCGCTGACCGCGCACGACGGGCAACACAGTGTTGAGAACCGACAAACCGGTGCCCATCCTCTGCCCCAACGGTTTGCGCGCCACGGCTGGTGGAGGGGCCTGTATGATATCGCGTGTCTGCGGGCCGCTCAGCAACGGCTTTCCATCCAAGGGTCTGCCAAAGGGGTCGATTACTCGTCCAAGCCAGTGCAATCCTGGTGCAAAATCCGGTGATGGGTCAAGGTAGACGCGATCCCCCAGGCTAACGCCGTCGGGCGCCGCATTGGGAAGCATTTTGATATGGCCAGCACTGACATGAAGCACCTCGCCCGCAAGATCGGACCCGACGCGCCGCCGCAATGTCAGCAAATCCCCGACCCGGGCATGCGTGTTCAATCCACCGATCTCGATCAGACCCTGTGCGACGCCGGTGACCAGCCCCACGTGACGGACTGCGGTCATCCTGTCGAGCTCGTGTTTCAGAAGTACCGGGTCGAGATCAGACATCGTGGGGTCTCCAACTGAGTTCTGAAAACGGTTTCTAAAGGAATCGGGGTTAAGCCTTGATTGAAATTGATCGAGGGAGAAGCCCCGATGTTCTATGACCTGAACGTCTTTAAGACAGCGTACGCAATGGCAACCCATGCAGGGCAACGGCAGGCGATCATTGCGCGAAACATGGCGAATGCGGATACGCCGGGCTATCAACCGCGCGATATCGAGGCCTTTCAGAAAGCTTTCGAAACCACCGGGCATGACGTGACCATGGAAGCCACGCGGCGGGGCCATCTGCACGGCAGTATGGGTGCGCAAAACTGGGCTGAGGTTGAAGCTGTGCCATCAGGCGATCCCAATGGCAATGGCGTGTCGCTTGAGGACGAGATGCTGAAATCGGTCGATGTCAAACGACAGCATGACCGAGCGCTGGCGATTTACAAATCCTCGATGGACGTTCTGCTCACCAGTTTGGGTCGCGGATAAGGGGCGGCAGGTATGAGCGATTTTTCCCATTCCCTTGCTGCGTCAGCCAGTGCCCTGCGCGCGCAATCCGCACGGTTGCGGCATGTGTCCGAAAACATCTCGAACGCAGACACGCCCGGCTATCGGCGCAAGACTGTACCGTTTGAAACCGTTCAGAAAAACGGTGGGGACATGGTGCAAGCCGGCCGCGTGACGCTTGATCAGCGTTCGCTGAGCCGCATCTACGACCCCGGTCATCCGTTGGCAGATGAAAGTGGTCACTACCAAGGCTCCAACGTCGATTTGATGATTGAAATCGCGGACGCCCGGGAAGCCCAGCGCAGTTATGAGGCCAATCTAAAGATGTTTGATCTGACGCGGCAGATGTCGTCGTCGCTGATGGAATTGCTCAGAAAATAAGGACAACCAGAATGGATATCCGATCACTCAACGCCGCGCAGAATTATGCCGGCGCACGCTCTGCCACACAGGCCGATCCCGATCATAGCGGGACGGCACAAGGATTGAGGGCGACCTTTCAGGACTTTGCAGCCACGCTGAGACACAGCGAACAGATATCTCAGTCTGCGATGGTCGGTCAGGCTGATCCCCATGCACTTGTTCAGGCGCTTGCCCAGACCGAACTGGCGGTAGAAACCGCGGTGATCGTCCGCAACAAAGTGGTCGAAGCCTATCAGGAAATCCTAAGAATGCCGGTCTGACCCGATGCTCAGCGAAGGGCTTTTTTATGACATCGTTCGTCAGGCGTTGTGGGTTGCGGTCATCACATCCGTCCCGATCCTTGCCGTGGCGCTGGTTTCTGGCCTGATTGTCGGTCTGTTCCAGGCGCTGACCTCGATTCAAGAGATGACCCTGACTTTCGTTCCCAAATTGATCGCCATTGTCGTCGTGTTCTGGATTTCGATGGGGTTCATGACTCAGACCCTTGTTACGTTTTTTACCGGAACGCTTGTTCCCTTGATTGCAGGAGGCCGCTGATGGACACGGCTTACGTCACCCTGTCCCGCCAGTCCGGGCTGATGAATGAAATGCGGCTGGTGGCGAATAACATCGCAAACGCCAACACGACCGGATATCGCCAGCAAGGGCTGGTGTTTTCGGAATACGTGCGGGACATGCCGAACAATCCGTCCCTCTCCATGAGCCGGGCCGAGGCGCGTAACACATCGTTGCAACAAGGCGTTCTTACGGAAACCGGAGGGCAGTTTGATTTCGCCCTCGAAGGGGACGGGTTTTTCATGGTTGAAACCCCGGATGGTAACCGTTTGACGCGCGCGGGCAGCTTCTCGCCAAACGCCGAAGGCGATCTGGTTGCGATGGATGGCGCACGCGTTCTGGATGCCAACGGTGCCCCGGTCTTTATCCCGCCCGATGCAGCTTCGATTGATGTCGGTAGTGATGGAACGTTGAGTGTCAACGGCCAGTTTCTGGGCCAGTTGGGCGTTTTCAATGTTACTGATCCGCAGGAGCTTGTCCGCGAAGGAAATACGCGGTTTCGTGCCAACGGTGCGATAGACCCGGTCGATGAACCCATTGTTTTGCATCGCTTTCTCGAAGGTTCAAACGTCAATACCATTCAGCAGGTGACCCGCTTGGTGGAAATCCAGCGCGCGTATGAGCTGGGGCAAAGTTTTCTTGACAGCGAAGACGAACGCGTGCGCGGGGCGCTCAAGGCGCTGATGCGCTGAACGGTATAAGGAGAGTTTGACATGCGAGCCCTGAAAATTGCCGCCACCGGAATGACCGCGCAACAGATGCGGGTCGAGACGATTTCGAACAACCTGGCAAACATGAACACCACAGGCTACAACGCCCGCCGGGCCGAATTTGCCGATTTGCATTATCAACAGATGGCGCGCGCCGGAACTGTAAACGCCTCGGACGGAACAGTATTGCCAACGGGTATTCAACTTGGTCTGGGCGTGCGGCCCGCAGCTGTTACCGTGCAACTGGAACAAGGTGCCTTGTCAGCCACCGGCAGTGATCTGGACGTGGCGATCGAGGGGCGCGGATATCTGGAAATCACGTTGCCCAGCGGTCAGTCCGCGTATACACGTGACGGCAGCCTCAAGCGGTCGGCAGAAGGTCTGATCGTCACCTCCGACGGTTATGCGGTTTCGCCGGAACTCACCGTTCCCGACGACGCAAGGTCAATTTCAATCAATGCCGCGGGCGAGGTCTATGCATATTTCGACGACTCTCCCGAGGGGCAGTTGCTGGGTGAGTTTGTCTTTGCCAGCTTTTCGAACGCCAAGGGGCTGGAAGCCATTGGCGGCAATCTGTTCACGGAGACCGAGGCGTCGGGTGCCCCGGTACTGGGAACACCGGGAAGTGATGGGCTGGGCACATTGCGGCAGGGCTATCTGGAAGACAGCTCGGTCGATGCAGTGCGCGAGGTAACCGAACTTATCGAGGCGCAGCGCGGCTATGAGATGAATGCCAAAGTCATCTCGGCAGTGGATCAAATGATGAGCGCGACAACGCAGGTGCGATGATGCGAGGACTCGGCATGTACTTGGCACTCCTGGCTCCAATTGCAGCACAGGCTGACATTGTGGTTCCAACACGCACGATCCGGGCCAAGGAAATCATTTCCGCAGCGGATTTGAGAACAAGCCCGACGGATGTCCCCGGCGCAGTGGCTGACCCTGATTTTCTGATCGGGCAAGAGGCGCGGGTGGCACTTTATCCAGGCCGGCCGATCCGAATCACTGATGCAGGACCCCCCGCCATCGTTGACCGCAACGATCTGGTCGTCCTGATATTCGACCGCCAAGCCTTGTCGATAACTGCGGAAGGCCGCGCCTTGGGACGCGGTGCTGCCGGGGACCGCATCCGGGTCATGAATCTGTCGTCCAGAACAACTGTAACCGGCCAAATCCGCGCGGATGGCCAAGTCGAGGTTAAGTGATGACCGGACTGTCGAAAACTCTTCTTCTTATAGCTTTGTCGTTGGCCGCGTGTGGCCGTCTGGATCATCTTGGCAAGCCGCCGAGTTTTACACCAAGTGAAGAGTCTCCCGAGCAGGTTGCCATGCTGTGGCCGGGTCTGCCCTTGCACACGCAACCACAACGCACTGTTGACCGCTCATCTCTATGGAGCGGAGGGCAGCAATCGTTGCTGGGCGACCAGCGGGCGATCAAGAAAGGTGACATACTGACAGTGGTCATCGAGCTGGATGAAAAAGCTGAGATATCAAACAACACCAGACGGTCCAGGTCGGGCTCGGAAAACCTTGAGGTTCCTGGCCTCTTTGGCTTGCCCCAGCGCGTACAAAAGCACCTACCTGACGGGGCATCGCTGGATGATGCTGTGTCAATCGAAGCGGATTCCTCAAGCTCCGGGCGGGGATCTGTGAGGCGAAACGAGAAACTGACGCTGCGTGTCGCCGCGACGGTCCTAGATGTTCTGCCGAACGGGGTTCTTTCGATTTCCGGCTCGCAGGAACTGCGGGTCAATTTTGAGCTGCGCGAGCTTTTGGTGGCCGGGTATGTGCGTCCTCAGGATATCTCGCGTCAAAACGAAGTTACCTACGACAAGATCGCCTCGGCGCGAGTGTCTTATGGTGGAAGAGGTCAGATTACGGATGTTCAGCAACCCCGATACGGCCAGCAAGTTCTTGATTCACTCTTGCCGTTCTGAGGTGCGACCATGATAGCAAAACTGATTCCAGTCGGTTTCCTGATTATCGGCCTGGGTGCGGGTGTCGGTGCCGCGCTGTTTTTGTCACCTTCGGGCAAGCCCGACAAAACAACCGCCGAAAAAGAAGTGGCAAAAGAAGAGAAAGCCGATCACGGGAAGTCTGAAAAGTCCAAGGAAAAAAAGCCCGCCTATGGGTACTTAAAGTTGACCAAGCATTTTGTCGTTCCGGTGGTTGCGGACGACGAAATCGAGGCGATGGTCACTTTGTCCCTCAGCCTTGAGGCGAACACAGCAATTGAAGAAACGTTTTATTCCATTGAACCCAAGCTGCGGGATGGCTTTCTTCAGGTTCTGTTTGATCACGCAAATACCGGGGGTTTTGATGGGACGTTCACCGAATCCCGAAATCTGGATGTCTTGCGTAAGTCCCTGTTGGAAGAGGCAAAAAAAGAACTGGGTGAAGATGTTTCAAAAGTGCTGATCATGAGCGTGAACCGTCAAGATACCTGACGAAGTTCGCTTCACGGTGCGGATCCGGCCAGCATTAACGGGTTTGCTTTCGGGCAACGGCCTGCCGATGGCTTTTCAGCTGCTGCTCTCGCAGGGTTGCGACGGCTTGTTTGCGTCCAAAAGCAATTCTGAGCGCCTCCATACCGGCAAGTTTCTGAGCGCGCGTTTGGGCAAGTCGCATGTTCAACGCGCGGCGCGTGGCAGATTCCCAGCCACGCCAAAGAATGTCGCCCCCCGATATCTGATATCCTTCAGTCAAACCGCTGGCTTTGCGCATCTGGTCAAGCTGATGATCCAGTTTCGCCAATTGGTGCTGAATTCTGACCTCGGCCTCGAGGATCGGGCGGAGTGTCTGAAATTGCTTCTGGAAACCGACGTCGGCTATTGTTTCCAGTCCGCTTAACTGAGTGTCCTTCATCGGATCTGCTCCTTTGCACGTTTCCGAATCGCTTCGGCGAACCTGATTGCAGCGGCAACGGGGCGATAATGCTCTTCGGCGATCTCCTGCCCGATGTTGACAGTTGCGTGAAGCGCACGCGCCGTCGGAGGGTCCGAGTGTATAGGAACGCCAGCCTGACCCGCAGCAGAACGGATGGAAGAGGCCACTGCATCCGTACCCTTGGCGACACAAACAGGAGCACTGCCTGTAGCCCTCGACCATTTCAGCGCAACGGCAAAATGGGTGGGATTTACGATGACAACATCCGCGCCCGGAACATCTGCCATCATCTGGCTCGAGGCGATCTCCTGTGCACGTTGACGTCGGTGTTGCTTTACATACGGGTCGCCTTCGGCGTCCTTAGTTTCATCCTGGAGCTCTTTACGCGACATGCGGTTCTTGCGCATGTGCTCGGCGTATTGCCACAGAAAGTCGATTACGCCGATGCACAGGGCGATGGCAACCACAATGAACAGGAAGCGAAACAACAGGTTCATCATCAGCAGTATGGATGACGTTGCCGGGGCCGCGCTGGCAGACAGAATTTCGGCCAGGTTCGACTTGATGAAAAGTGCGAGGCACAGGCTGTAGATCACCAGTTTGGTTGTACTCTTGGCAAACTCGAACAAACCACCGCGCCCGAACTTGTTTTTTGCATTCGAAACAAGGGATATCCGCGAAAGCTTTGGCTTCAGTTTGCTGGGGGCGAACACCAGCGTGCGCTGAGCAATCAGGTTTAACAGAACGGCCACCGCTGGCAGGCAGAATAACAAGGCAATGGGTGGCAATGCGCTACTCAGAATTTCGGCAACCGTTGCTGCCGCAGGTCCGGTTTTCAGAAGGTTCGCGATCTGGTCGGATTGGTCCATAAGGACCATGAGCAGAGTTCCCAATTGCGCTACCGCGTACTGCCCTGCCGCCAACAATGCGATCAGCAGTCCGGTATATGCCGCGACTACCGACAAGTCGTTGGACTTGGGAACTTCACCCTTTTCACGGGCTTTCTGGAGCTTTTGCGGCGTCGGCTCGTATGACTTGTCGCTGTCGTCATCGGCGCCGCTCATCGCTGGTCTCCGATTGGGTTCATGAAGAAGGCAAACAGCGCGTCCGACCAAACAGAGAGGATCAATGGTGCACCCGCAAACAGCAGAAACAGCCCTGCAAATGTTATTGCTGGCGCGCCCACAAAGGCAACCATCAGTTGCGGCATGGCCCGGTTGATGACCCCAAGTGCGAGGTTGTAGATCAACGAGGCGATGACGAATGGCGTTGCCAGCGAGAAGGCCAACACAAAGCTGCGTGAGATTTGTTGCACACCCCAATGGGACAAATCCGGCGCGCTTGGTGCCAACCCCATGGGAAATAGGGCATAACTCTGGATCAAAAACTGCGCGGCCCGAACGTGCAAGCCCATGATGACGGCAAGCGTCACCCCCGCGATCGTTAGCAGATATCCCATCGCCGGAACAGGATCAGCGGCCGCCGCGCCAAGCAATTGTGACAATGACGTGGATTGTGCGGCGATAGATCCGGCTGTTTGCAGCGCCAAAACAAACAGCCGCAGCCCTGTTCCAAGCGCCAGTCCAATCAGGATTTCTGTCCCAACCAGCCGTCCCAGTGTCCAAAGGCTGGGAGACAGGTCTAAATGTTGAATTGTCGGAAAAATGATCAGGGTAAAGGCGACGGAAATCCCCAGTTTCATCCGCGTTGGAATGCTGCGTTCACCGAATGCGGGCAGCAGTGAAACCAGAGCAGAGACGCGCAGAAAAACCGCAAAGGCCGGCCAGAGCGGTTCGGCCAGCTGCGTCAACAATTCTGGCGGCAACGCGATCACGCGGGAACAGTTCCTACCAGCGCGGGTTTGGCTTCCAATCCGATTTCCTCAAAGGACAGAACCGGGCTTGAAACGCCGCGCGCATACATGATCGTACGCAACAATCGGCGTCGCCGGGACGAGGTCACGACCGCAGGAAACAGACCGTTATCAGCAGATCTGGCGATGCTGCTGACCATGCCGTCGGCCAGCTTGTTAAACAGGTTCGGCGGCAGTGCGACATCCAACCCGGCGCTGGGCGCGTCGACCTGATAGGTGGTGAACGTTTCTTCCCATTCGGGAGCCAGTTGGATAAGCGGGATTGAACCGTCTTCGCGCTTCATGTCTGCGACCAGCTGAAATCCGAGACGCTGGCGCACCAATTCGCAAATGGTTTCGGGTTGGGTGGTTGTCAGCCGTGCCTGGGCCACACTTTCAAGGATCAGGGCCATGTTCCGGATCGAAACCCGTTCCTCCAAAAGTAGTCGTAGAACGGCGTGCAATGTGTCGATCGGAACTTTGTCGGGGATCAATTCATCCAGAAGCTTGCGGTTTGCCTCAGCCCGTACCGGGTCGCTCAGGCGGGTCATTTCGGTCAGGAGGCGGCGCAGGGATTTCAAGGTCAGCAGGCGTGAGAAGTTCTGTTTGATAATTTCAAGCAGATGCGTTGCCAGGATCTCGGGCGGTGAGACTATGGTGGCCCCGTTCAACGCCGCGTCCTCCTGATGTTTGGGCAGGATCCAACGGGCAGGCGCGCCGTAAACCGGCTCCGTCACGTCGTTGCCTTCGGGCAACAGATCGAACCCGTCCTGAACCAGAGCCAGAACCAGATCGGGGTTCAGAACGCCGCGCGCCTGTTCGACCCCCTGAACCTTGATCACATAGGTTCCGGTTGGCAGGTCGGCTCGATCAGTCAGACGAATTTCGGGCAGGATCAATCCGAAGGTGGACGCCACGTAGGTGCGCATATTGGCGATGCGGGCATCCAACCCGGTCCCGGGATTCAACACCAGACTTACCAGATCAGGTGCGAATTCAAGGTGCACGTCATCCAGATCCAGAATATCACCAATAGCCTGCGAGAAAGGCACCTCGGTTTCGGTCGCCTGCGAATGCAATGACGGGTCCGTTTCTTTCTGCTTTTTCCGAATTCTGTAGGCCGCATATCCAAGCACAGCTGCACCGAGGATGAACGGCAGGAAAGGCAGGCCGGGCACCAGCGCAAACAGGACCATCAGAACTGCCACGGTAGACAGCGCCGCCGGATGCCGCCCGAGTTGGGAGAAAATGGCATTGTCAGTGGCACCCTGTGTTCCGCCGCGCGCCAGCAGCAATGCAGAGGCAATCGAGATGATAACAGCGGGGATCTGCGAGACCAGACCATCACCGACGGTCAGGATTGCATATGTCTCGAACGCCGAAGACACCGGCATTCCGTGCACGATCACCCCCATGACCAAACCCATAACAAGGTTCAAAAGAGTGATCAGAAGACCGGCAACGGCATCACCTTTGACAAATTTCGACGCACCGTCGAGCGAGCCGAA
The DNA here is from genome assembly GCF_059612645.1 of Ruegeria sp. YKSF131. Taxonomy (NCBI): domain Bacteria; kingdom Pseudomonadati; phylum Pseudomonadota; class Alphaproteobacteria; order Rhodobacterales; family Roseobacteraceae; genus Ruegeria; species Ruegeria sp. YKSF131. The sequence continues at coordinate 20,558 of NZ_JBXWQZ010000020.1, forward strand.
GAACGTTGTCTCCTGCTGTTCGCGTTCCCGCCGATCCTTGGCTTGCTGATGGTCGATGGCCCCGGCTGACATGTCGCTGTCGATGGCAAGTTGCTTGCCCGGCATCCCGTCCAGTGCAAAGCGAGCGCCCACTTCGGCCATACGGGCGGCCCCTTTGGTGATGACCATGAAGTTCACGATCAGCAGCACCCCGAATACAACAAGACCCAGAAAGATGCTGCCGCCCATGACGAAATTGGCGAACCCTTCGATCACGTCACCCGCTGCGTTGGGTCCGGTATGCCCCTGACCGATGATCAGTTTGGTTGACGAGACGTTCAGCGACAGGCGCAACATCAGCGATGCCAGAAGAATCGTTGGGAAGGATGAGAAATCCAACGGACGCTCGATGAACAGCGTCAGTGTGAAAATCAGGATGGCAAGCGCGAAAGAGGCGGCTAGCCCGACGTCCAGCACCCAGGCGGGCATGGGCAGGATCATCATGACGATGACGGTCATCAGCGCCACTGCCAACAGGACAGTAGGTGAAAACAGGGACCGGATGTCAAACTGGGGCACGCAGGTATCCTAATTGAAAGGGATGAAAGCAGTTGCTGTGCTATTGGTCGGGACCAGAGAGCCCAGGGAAGTGGTGGCGGGTGTGGCCACTAGCATCGGAATCAAGGGCGCTGCGGCCCTTGTGAACGGATCGAGTGACATACGAGAAAACCCGTGTGAGGACGGGTTGTCCAACTGGGCCATCACTGTCTGGAACCGACCACGATAAGCCTTGGCCAGAGCATTCGTGCGGGAATGGTAGGCCCCGGCCGCAGCCGACCACGAACCAAGCTCGAAATAAAGGTCTTTCAGGAAGCGGGCAGCATAGGTCGCATTTTCATCCGGATCGAACATCGAATCGATCGAGCGGAAGGCATTGCCATGCCATCGATAATTGACCTGAAAACACCCGACGTCAAAGCTACGAGAGCCCGCTTTGAAAATATCGAAAACATAGGCCTTGGCCTCGGCCTCGGACTTGAACCAATACCCCTGGCCTTCGACATTTATAGTCCAGGGCCAGGGCTGCAACATTCCGCCAACTGTTCGCCCGGTTTCAACGCGTGTTATGGCGCGCAGTACATCCAGCGGAACATCTTCGGACAGTGATGCACGGCGCGCGGCCTGATCACAAAGCCCGCCTGTTGGCACATTGTGCATGGCGGTACCCGCCTGCGCCAACAGCACATGCAGTATCATGAAAGCAATCGGTATTCTGTGAATTGGCATTCTGCCGGTCCGGGATTCTGGTGTTCCCGGCCAAGCTAGACACCGATCGGTTTACAGAGGGTTATCGCGGCCTCAATTTCGGTCGATCCTGCGCCCGAAAACAACGCTTGTATTGGTGCGCAGGACGCCAGGGATCTTCGCCAGATCGTCCACCAGAATGTCCAGATCCTCCAGCCTCGGGGCATCTGCGGTCAGCATCAGATCGAATTCGCCATTGATCGACAGGCACAGTTTGACCTCGGGATAGGCCTCGAGCCGTTTAAGGATTCGGTTGGTTTCCTTCTGCTGCACTTCCAGCATAACGATGACCTGCACTTTAGGCGTGTCTTCCGTGGACCCAAGGCGCACGGTGTATCCCGTGATTACGCCGCGATGTTCCAGCCGACTGATCCGTTCATGCACAGTCGTGCGAGCCACACCCAGCGAGGCCGCGATCTGCGTGGTCGAGGCACGTGCATTGGCTTGCAGGGCGGCGATAATACGACGGTCAAGCTGGTCCATTGGGGCTCCGGTTTGCGGCAAGTCCGGGTTTAGATCAGATTGACGCCCTTTCTCAAGGCTCACGCGGCATGCGTGGGTGCAGATCATCGATAATGATCGGGTGCGCGTGCGGGCCTACCCCGGCCAGATGCGGATGATCGGTCGGCAGATCGGGGTGATTGTGAACAACCGGTTCCTGATCGTCACGCGGCCAAAGGCTGACTGCTACAATCACACCCGTCATGGACAGAATAGACATACTGCCGAGCGCGACAGTCGGTCCATAGACGGTCATTATCCACCCAGCCAGCGGATAAAGCACCAACCAGCAGCCATGCGACAGAGTAAACTGTGCAGCAAAGACAGCGGGGCGGTCTTCAGGATGGGCCGAACGGGTCAACAAACGACCCGAAGGCGTAAGGGTTGTAGAATACCCAAAGCCGGTAAAGGCCCAAAAAACGGCAAGGACACCCAGCGTAAGCGGGATCGTCGCGGTCAGAACCGAGGCGACGGCCATAGCGCCCGACGCAAGAATGGCTCCGGACAGCATAACCTTGCGATCCTCGATCCGATCCAGCAGGCGGGGCAGAGTGAACGCCGCAAGCATCGACCCGCCCCCAAATCCGGCCAGTGCAATGGCCACGGCGCTTTCGGACAGGCCAAGCGTGGCCCGCACGATGACCACTGTGTTGACGATCACCATCGAACTCAGCGCTGCCGCGCTCCAATTGAGTGCAAGCAGCCCACGCAGCCGGGGCGTTTTCAGGTAGATGCGAATTCCGCGTGTCGTGCGGTCATAGATTCCGCGTGGTTTGCTGGGCTTGGGCGAGGGCAGGGCGACCGAGACAACCAGAAATGCCGAGGCAACAAACCCCAGCGCTGTGCCCCAGAACAGGCTGTTGAAGCTGACCAGCAACAGAAGTGCCGCGGCAAACATCGGGCTCAGCAGGCTTTCCATGTCGTAGGCCAGACGTGACAGAGACAAAGCGCGGGTATACTCGTTTTCATCTGGTAAGACGTCCGGGATCGTCGCCTGAAAGGCGGGCGTGAACCCGGCCGAGGCGGATTGGAGCACGAAGATCAGCACATAGATTTGCCAGACCTCGGTCACGAAAGGCAGGCATACGGCGACTGCGGCGCGGATCAGGTCCAGAAAAACCAGCATTTTCCGACGGTCCAGCCGTTCGGCAAAAGCGGCGGCCAGGGGGGCCACGGTGACATAGGCCACCATCTTGATTGTCAGCGCGGTGCCCAGCACAAGGCCAGCAGCGTCTCCGGCCAGATCAAAGGCCAGCAGCCCAAGCGCGACTGTGGCCAGCCCGGTTCCGGTCAGGGCGACGATTTGGGCGGCAAACAGGTGGCGGTAGGTCCGGTTTTTTAGAATGCTCAGCATGGTTCAGAGGTATTTCGTGATGGCTTTAAAATCCTCGATCCCGCCGCTATCGCCATCAGAAGACAGGCAATGGTCGATGTGATCATGGATCAAGGCGCGCTTGGCGTTGGTGACCGCTTTTTCAACGGCAAACAGCTGTTGGGCGATGTCAGAACAGGGCGCCTGACCTTCAAGCATGGCAATGACCTTTGCCAGATGCCCGTGGGCCCGTTTCAGCCTTGCCGTGATATGCGGATGCGACTCGGGGGGTAAATTTGTCATGATGTATCCCTATCCCCCCCATGAGGATATTGTCAATCCTGTTGCGGGGATCTGCCCGTGACTTTTGGACGGCGTTGAGTTTATGGACCAAACCGCCTATCTCGGAGGCGATATCGCACAAAGGAATAATCGGGTGGCGAACCATTTGTACAAAAACGACCTGCCGGACGGGTTGGATCTGGGCCCCGTTGTGGCCATTGACTGTGAAACCATGGGTCTGAACCCACATCGTGACCGCTTGTGTGTGATTCAGATGTCGGGTGGAGACGGCAACAGCCATATCGTGCAGGTGGAAAAAGGCCAGACAGAGGCGCCGAACCTATGTGCCATGCTGGAAAACCCTGACGTACTGAAGCTGTTCCATTTCGGGCGCTTCGACATCGCCGCCCTGTACCATACCTTTGGTGCTCTGGCCGCGCCGGTCTATTGCACCAAGATCGCCAGCCGCCTGGTGCGGACCTATACCGACCGGCACGGGCTCAAGAACCTGTGTCAGGAACTCATCGGTGTCGATATTTCCAAACAGCAACAGATGAGCGACTGGGGCGCAGTCTCACTTACAGACGCTCAATTGGATTATGCTGCGTCAGACGTACTCTATCTGCATCAGCTGCGCGATGCGCTAAACATTCGTCTGGTTCGCGAGGACCGGACTGAAATGGCGCAGGCCTGTTTTGACTTCCTGCCGATGCGTGCGAAACTGGACCTTGCCGGTTGGCCCGAAACGGATATCTTTGCGCACTCATGACCGATACCGAAGCATTCCTGAGAACCGCCCGTCAGGTGGTCATAGACGAAGCCCGCGCGCTGGACGTCCTTGCCGACAGTTTGGACAAGCATTTTGCCGAAGCGGTGCAACTGATCCTTCAGGCCACCGGGCGCATCATCATCAGCGGTATCGGCAAGTCAGGCCACATAGGTCACAAGATTGCGGCCACGCTGGCCAGCACCGGAACGCCTGCCTATTTCGTGCATCCGGCAGAGGCCAGCCATGGGGATTTGGGCATGGTCTCCAAAGGTGATGTGGTTCTCGCGATCTCGAATTCGGGAGAGGCACCGGAACTTGCTAATCTGCTGGCCTTTACGCGCCGCTTTGGCATTCCGCTGATCGGATTGTCCAGCAAACCTGACAGCACATTGATGAAACAGGCCGACGTACATCTTCTGATCCCGTCGATGGGCGAGGCTTGTGGCTATGGTATGGTGCCGTCGATTTCCACGACGCTGACCCTTGCCATGGGCGATGCATTGGCGATTGCCCTTATGAAATACCGCGATTTCCGACCCGAGGATTTCCGCGCCTTCCATCCCGGCGGCAAACTGGGTGCGCAATTGAGTACGGTACAGGATTTGATGCATGTCGGAGAGGCCCTGCCTCTGGTTGCGGCGCATACTCCGATGAGCGATGCGCTGATCGAAATCAGCCAGAAGGGGTTTGGTGTTGCTGGTGTAACGGACCCGCAGGGTCAGTTGGCCGGGATCATTACAGACGGTGACTTGCGGCGCCACATGGATGGGTTGCTGAACAAAACGACCGAGCAGGTAATGACCCCCAACCCCACAACCATATCCCCGGGTGCGTTGGCGGAAGAAGCGGTCGCGATCATGAATGACCGTAAGATCACCTCGCTCTTCGTGGTTGACGAGGCTACATCAGGTCAGGCTTTGGGGCTGCTTCATATCCACGACTGCCTGCGTGTCGGTCTGGGCTGAGGGAGGCTGAAGTGGACAGATATTCCCGCATGGTGCAGTTCCTTAAGGTGCTGTTGCCGCTCGCGGCTATTGTGATGTTGTCCACGGTATTCTTGCTGTCCCGCAGCATCGAAACAAACGTATCCGTGCCCTTCGCGCAGAAAGACATTGATGAGAGACTGGAACAACAGGTGGTAACGCGGCCGGATTACCGCGGAACGACCCGCAAGGGAGAGACCGTGCATATCGAGGCTGTGCAAGCCAGGCAGGGCACCGAGGCGTCGGTTCCGACCGCGTCCGAGTTTCGCGGCCGCTTTGGGCTGCTCAATGGCGGCACAATTTCCCTGGATTCGAATTCCGGCCAGATCCGTCCGGATAGTGGAACAGCAACCTTTGTTGGTGACGTGGTCATCACCACGGCGGATGGTCTCAAGGTTACGACGGATCTGCTCAATACCTCGTTGGATGAAGTCCGGGGCGACACGCCGGGGCAGGTGAACGGAACCGGTCCGATCGGTAACTTTTCTGCGGGGCGTATGACCTTTGGCACTGAAAAAACGGACGGGCCAGTCCATATTGTTTTTACAGATGGTGTGAAGCTGGTATACGAGCCTGAAAAAGCAGAAAGATAACTTGTGTTCGATTTTCGATTTGTTCCTTTGTGCCTCGCGTTGATCGCGGGCGCCGCGCCCGTGATCGCGCAGGAGGCGCAGGTGGCTTTTGGGTCCGCGAATGCCGATCCGAGCCTGCCGGTCGAGGTGACATCGGAAACCCTGAACGTCAATCAAGAGGACGGATCGGCCGAGTTCATCGGGAACGTTATCGTCGTGCAGGGTGAAATGCGCCTGACAGCCGAACGCGTGCTGGTTATCTACAATCAGGAACGCTCGGCGATCGAGCGAATGGAAGCGACCGAGAATGTGGTTCTGGTCAGCCCGCCGGATGCAGCGGAAGGCGACTGGGCTGAATACAAGATCGGTTCGGGTGAGATTGTCATGAAGGGCAATGTCCTGCTGACACAGGGCCCCAGCATCATCAGTGGCGATCAGATGAACGCCAACCTGACTACGGGCACTGCGACCATGACCGGGCGGGTCAAAACGATCTTGCAGCAGGGAAACAACTGATGGCGCGTCCCGACCTGAAACTGACCGAGGGCAGTTCCGGGCTGCGCATCGAGAAATTGCGGAAGTCCTACAAAAAAAAGACGGTGATCCGCGATGTCTCGATGACGTTGGGCCGGTCCGAAGTGGTAGCGCTGCTGGGGCCGAACGGGTCAGGTAAGACCACAACGTTTTATTCAGTTGCGGGACTTGTATTCCCCGAGGCGGGAAAAGTCACGATAGACGGCCAGAATGTGACTACTTTGCCGATGTACCGGCGGGCGCGGATGGGGATCGGCTATCTACCGCAGGAGATGTCGATCTTTCGCGGCATGAGCGTCGAGGACAACATTGCTGCCGTTCTGGATATCACGGTCTCTCATGCGCATAAGCGCAAAGAGCGTTTGGAAGAGCTGCTGTCGGACTTCTCGATCGAACACTTGCGCCGGGCCCCGGCATTGGCGTTGTCAGGCGGCGAGCGCCGCCGGGTCGAGATCGCGCGCTGTTTGGCCGCAGACCCCAAATACCTGCTGCTGGATGAACCGTTTGCAGGCGTTGACCCGATCAGTGTCGGGGATATTCGCCATCTGGTCGCGGATCTGAAAAAACGCGGTATTGGTGTGCTGATCACCGATCACAACGTCAGGGAAACGCTGGAAATTGTCGACCGGGCCTATATCCTGCATGACGGTCAGGTTTTGATGTCCGGCACACCTGATGAGGTTGTCGAAAACGAGAATGTGCGCCGCGTCTATCTGGGCGAGAATTTCCGCATTTCATAATCTTGCGCGGAGTTGTGCCAATTGCATGGCGGAAATCGCGTATATACACATCTGTTTTGATTGACTCTTCCCTCGTCTCTTGCCTCAATTGGCTTATGGCATTTACCCGGCTCCAGTCTGGATCTCGATGTCCCTTCTTCGAAGGGCTGGAAACAAGGCAACCGCGGAAAATGTCTCGACCCCCCACCCGATAAAAACAAGCTCGTCGCGTTTCGCGGCGTCAGAATGGGTGTGAATTGTGAAGGAGATCACATGCGTTACCAAATCAGCGGAAAACAGATCGACATCGGTGCGGCGTTGCAGACACACGTGCAGACCGAACTGAATGAGGTCGTGGGCAAATATGCGCAGCGGCCTACGGATGCAAACGTCGTCTTTTCCCGTTCGGCGCATGAATATGTATGCGAGACAACAGTGCACCTGTCCACTGGCCTGACGGCTCAGGCCAAAGCCCATGCAACCGAGATCTACGCGGCATTTGAGGCATGCTGTGATAAAATGGAAAAACAGTTGCGTCGTTACAAGCGTCGCCTGAAGGACCACCACAAGGATCGGGTCGAACCGGTTGAACTCTTTGGGGCGTCCTCTTATATCCTCGCTTCTAACGAATCGGAGTCGGCCGATGAACCCGAATCGCTTCAGCCAATGATTGTGGCCGAGATGGAAACAAAAATCCCATCTTTGAGCGTCGGAGAGGCCGTTATGCAAATGGAACTTGCCGGTGCGCCAGTACTGGTGTTCAGAAATGAAAACAAGGACGGATTGAATGTCGTTTATCGTCGCGATGACGGTAATATCGGCTGGATTGATCCGTAACAGGCAAGGATACGGGGCCGCGCCCGCTGATGCGGGTGCGTGCCATGGAGCGTGATCATGGAGCTTTCGAGCATACTGAAGCCCGAAGCGGTGCGTGTTTTGTCCGCGGCTTCCAGCAAGAAGCGGCTGTTTCAGGAAATCGGTGACGTCGCCGCGGCGACGCTGGGTATCGATCCTCAGGAAGCGGTTGATTTCCTGCTGGAGCGGGAAAGCCTTGGACCGACCGGTGTCGGCCATGGTGTGGCGTTGCCACATGCGCGCCTGCCCGATCTTGATTCGGTGTCAGGTGTTTTTGTCATGCTTGAGAAGCCGATCGATTTCGGTTCGGTTGATCGCCAGCCTGTGGACATTGCCTTCGCGCTGTTTGCACCGGAAGAGGCGGGCGTTGATCACCTCAAAGCTCTGGCTCTAGTGTCTCGCACATTACGGGATACTTCGGTTTGCACCAAGCTCCGGGCGAACCCTGATCCGGTAAAGCTCTATGCGATCCTGACCGAGGCGCAGTCTATGCAAGCCGCCTGATTAACAAAAAAGCCCCCGAAAACCGGGGGCTTTTTTCTTTCCGTTTGGCCGGATCAGCCGCCGGTTCCCATTTCCAGCGTCCACCAGATTTTACCACCGCCTTCCTGATGCCAGGCGAATCCCATTTGGGTGGCCTTGGCGTCCATTATGACAGCCCTCGGTCCGGGTTCCTGCATCCAGGCGGCAAGCGTTTCAGTCTCGGTCTCGTAAGTTTCGGAAATGGCTTCCCCCAGAAACGTGCCGAAATAGCCAACACGCGCTGCCCGGTCGATCGGTGATGAACCGTCTGAACCAAAGTGCCAGGGCCGGTTCTGCCGCGACATATCCTTCGAATGAGTCGCCGCCGCTGCGTTCAGCTGCGCGTTCAGCTGTACGGGCTGCAATCCCTGGGCCTGACGCAAGGCATTGACCGAATCAAGCATGCGGAACTGCAGCTTTTCCGGATTGCCGCGGATCTTATATACGGTCGGCAATGGGCGACCATCAGATCCCAGGGTGGTTGAGCCAGTGTTGGTACATGCCGCAAGCGCGACAAAGCAAATCAACAGTAAAGAAACGATGCGCGTCATGTTCGACCTGATTATTGTATCACAACAGGGCATAGCGTGCCTGCTTGTTCTGAGCAAACGCGCAATGGCCACAACTTGCGTGATTCTGCCGGTTTGGTTTGCGACTGAAGCATTCTGGCCATAGAATGCCTCTGATTTCAGACTTCACCAAAACACAGGACCCGTTGTCATGGTAAAAAAGCGCATTCTTTCGCCTACCCGCAGGGGATTTCTAGCAGGGGCTACCGCCACTCTGGCGACACCGGCACTGGCGCAGTATATCCCAGGCGACCCGCTACGTCCCGCGCCCGAGAGTGAACCAGCGGTTCGCCGCAACGTATCCGGGTTCCGGGCATTGGATTGGCAACCGTATTTCTCGAACACCAGAAATGGCGCCATATTGGTCGATACCGTCTCAAGAGCGCTGCATTATTGGTCGGATGATCAATCGGTGTACAAATTGTACCCGTCGTCGGTTCCGCTGACCGAAGACCTTACCCGGCGCGGGCGCACCAGTGTGATCCGCAAGGTCGAAGGCCCGAGCTGGTCTCCGACGCCGTCGATGAAAAAGCGAAATCCGGAATGGCCGGACTATATTCCTCCGGGTCCTGATAACCCATTGGGAACACACGCTTTATACCTGAGCTGGAAGTACTATCGCATTCACGGCACCCATGATACGCGTAAAATTGGTCGCAGATCGTCGAATGGATGCATCGGCCTTTTCAACGAAGACATCGCCGAGCTGTTTTCGATGGCAAAGGTTGGCACGCAAGTGTTGCTAATATGACGACATTTTTGTGTGCGAAGCCGCTTACAGGTCAAGTTGCAATTGCATTCCCGCTCTAATGCTGATTAGAAAAAACTACGAGGTAAGTCTTAGATGTGCGGCTCCGGATATTGGAACCGTGCAAATTCTGGAGGTTAATATGAAGAAACTCGTTCTCGCCGCAGCTCTGACTGCAGCAGCTTCGACTGCATATGCTGGCAACCTGAATGAGCCGGTTGTTGAAGCACCAGTTGTTGTTGAAGAAACTCAGGGTTCGTCGCAGGGCATTCTGCTGCCGCTGATCCTGCTGGTCGTTGTTGCTGCTGCTGTTGCTGCAAGCTAATCCGACACGGAATTCATGAAAAAGGCGGTGGAGCAATCCACCGCCTTTTTTAATTCCAACAGGTCTTCAAGCCTGTTGCGCGCCGAAGGGATACTGACGCGCCAGTATCAAGCCGAGCCTGACGTTCTCATAAGAGATTTGGCTTGTGTTCTGGAAACGCTTTACGCCAGCCACCCGCGCAGATTGTCTTCGATCACCTTTCCAAGTGCTGTGATATGGGCATCGTCATCGTTAAGGCATGGAATATAGGTAAACGTCTCGCCGCCTGCTTCTTCGAAGCTCTCTTTGATTTCTTCGTTAATCTCTTCCAGCGTTTCGATGCAGTCCGCAGAAAACGCCGGGGCAATAACAGCAATGTTCTTTTTGCCTTGCTTCGCCAGGTCGGCCACGTGATCCACAGTGTAAGGTTTCAACCATTCTTCGGGGCCAAAGCGCGACTGGAAGGTCGATACCAATTGATCATCCGCCCAGCCCAATCGCTCCTTTAACAGCCTCGTCGTTTTAGCACACTGACAGTGATAGGGATCGCCCTGCTGCAAATACCGCTCGGGCATCCCATGATATGAGCAGACCAGAATGTCGGGTTTTGTTTCCATAGCCTCGTATGCACGTTCAACTGACTGTGCCAGCGCATCGATATAAATAGGTTCATCGAAATAGGCCGGAACGGTTCGCGTGGCGGGCTGCCAGGCTTCGTCCATCAGCGCGCGAAAGAACTGGTCGTTGGCGGTGGCCGTCGTTGCGCCAGCGTATTGAGGGTAAAGCGGAAAGAACAAGATGCGATCGCACCCTGCCGCTACCATCTCGCGCACTTTGGATTTGGTCGACGGGTTGCCGTAACGCATACAGAAATCGACCATGACCTGATCACCGTATCGTGCGTGCATGGCCTGGCTCAGCTTGGCAGTCTGGTCCTTGGTGATGGTCATCAGCGGGCTTTCGCCCTTTTCCTGATTCCAGATTGATTTGTATGCCTCGCCGGAACTGAATGGCCGTTTAGTCAGGATGATCGCCTGCAGAATCGGCTGCCATTTCCACTTCGGATAATCGATGACGCGCTGATCCGACAAAAACTCATTCAGATACCGACGCATCGGCCAATAGGTGTAATCGTCCGGCGTGCCCAGATTGGCCAGCAATATGCCGACGCGCCCCATCCTGATCTTGGGGTGATCCGTAGGAGCATGAGCGGGTCGCGTGGCATCAAACATATGAGGCTTCCTGAATTTCTTGCGTTAGGGCCTGAAATAAGGGGATTTGGTCGCGCGTCAATCGGGCAGTTTGCCCTCGTCGGTGCGCAAGGCGTCAGCCAAACGTGTTTGCGCCGACCCGGGACGCAGTGGCTTTGGTTGACTGTCGTGGGGGGCCCATCCCGTCAGGCAGATCAGTTCGAACGTGGCTGCCAGGCGCCCGGACCCCGTGGTGAAATGAGTCGCGTAGACGTTTTGCGCGGTTTCAAATACTGCGCGTTTGGTCGGGTGTTTCAGGCGCGCGGATAACGCATTGGCCTCACCCATATTCCGCAGATCGTGCATCAGGTGCCAGATGTCACGGTACTCAGCCGTGAGTGTCACCGAGTCTGCGACGGGCAAGGCCAGACCGGCCCGCTGCAACAAACCGCCCATGTCCCGCAGCTCGGCCATTGGAGCGATGCGGGGGCTGAGGCCACCGGTAACGTCAATCTCGGCCTGACCCAACGCCGCGCGCAATTCGTGCAGCGTTTCGCCGCCCAGACAAACAATCAGCAACAACCCATCGGGCTTAAGCGCGCGGTGGCATTGGATCAACTGACCTACCGGATCGTTTGCACAATGCAGTGTCATGGCGTGGATCACCAGATCATGTGCGCCGGGTTGCAGTGCCAGCACGTCGTTATCCGCAACGATCGAGGCTTCGGGAAAAGCGTCCGTCCAAAGCTGTGGGTAGGCCGTCACGATCGCTGCCGCCGTAAAGGTTTTGTTAACCATGGAGAGCCGATCCTGAACCTCGTCCATCGCGACGCGGTGCAGAAAAAGGGCGTCATCCTGCACGCGGTTGCGATGACGCAGAATGGCGGCACGGTCAAAAAGTGAGGATGCAGTGGGTTCGGGCAGTTTCATAACTGGCAAGTATCGTATCGCGCAACGGATTCAAACCGCACTTGCGCTGATTTATCCACCACGTTGCATGGGGTGCGGCGACCTGACCGAGTCCGATTTTGGCCTGTGTGGCCCGTGCTGGCGGGAAACGCCATTCATTGGCGGCACGGTCTGTGAAAGTTGCGGTCTGCCCCTGATCGGAGGGCAGGACGAGTTTCGGACCGAGTGCGATGATTGCCTGAAGACCGCGCGCCCCTGGAGGGCAGGCCGCGCCGCGCTTTTGTATGACGGCAAGGCGCGGTCACTGATCCTGGCGTTGAAACATGGTGATCAGCCCGAACTGGCCCGCCCTGCCGCGCAGTGGATGGCGCAGGCAGGGCGCCCATTGCTGCGAGCGGGTATGGTGATTGCTCCGGTTCCTCTGCATTGGTCACGCTTGCTCAAAAGGCGATACAACCAGTCAGCTCTCTTGGCGCAGAACCTGGGGCGTGAGACAGGATTGAAATGCGTGCCCGATTTGTTGATTCGCAAAAAAAAGACGCCGGTGCTGGACGGCAAAACAGCAGCCGAGCGGGCACAGATCTTGGAAGACGCGATATGCCTTCAACCCCGAAATGCCCGCCATCTAACTGGCCGGAACGTCTTGCTGGTAGACGACGTGATGACGTCCGGGGCAACACTGGCCGCATGCACTCGGGTCTGTCAGGCGGCGGGGGCAAATCATATTTTTGTGTTGGCTCTGGCGCGCGTTGCTAAGAATGCCTAATTCGCCCAAGATTGCGCGAAATCCGAAGGGAACGGAAAATGAAGTCGGTAGAGATCTATACATCGCCACTGTGCGGGTATTGTCATGCAGCCAAACGCCTTCTGAAGCAGAAAGGTGTTGAGTTCAAGGAAATCGACGTGCTGATGCACCCCAAACGCAAACCTGAAATGATTCAACGTGCCGGAGGCAAACGCACGGTCCCGCAGATTTTCATCGGCACCACGCATGTCGGCGGTTGCGATGATTTGTACGAGTTGGAGCGTCAGGGCAAGCTTGACCGTCTGCTTGCGGCCTGATGAAAACCGCGCTGCTGCAAGTCACCTCGTCGGACGATCCGGCTGAAAACCTCGGGATGGTACGAGGCCTGATGGCTGAAGCGGCAGAACAGGGCGCCCGCTTTGTTCTGACGCCAGAGGTTACGAATTGCGTTTCGACCAGCACCACACGGCAGCGCGCGGTTTTACAACATGAAGAAGATGACATCACCTTGGCGGGCCTGCGCGAACAGGCTGCTGATCTGGGTGTATGGCTTCTGATCGGCTCGTTGGGGCTCAAGACTCATGACAATGACGGTCGTTTTGCCAACCGCTGCTTTATGATCGGACCGCAAGGTCAGATCGTGGCGCGGTATGACAAGATCCATATGTTCGATGTGCAGGTCACCGAGACCGAGACGTTCCGCGAATCAAAGAATTACCGCCCAGGCGAAAAAGCGGTTATCGCCGAAACGGATTTCGGCAAGGTTGGTCTGACCATCTGTTACGATATCCGCTTTCCATATTTGCACGCGGCACTGGCGGAGGCGGGCGCGCGCATTCTGACCGTCCCGGCCGCGTTCTCGCCGGTCACGGGTGCCGCGCATTGGGAGGCCTTGCTGCGCGCACGTGCAATCGAAACCGGGTGCTGGGTGCTGGCCCCGGCCCAAACTGGGGAACATCCAAAAACCGGCGGTAAAACACGCTATACTCACGGTCACAGCATGGTCGTCGACCCGTGGGGAAAGGTGCTGATCGACGCAGGGACCGATCCAGGCATTCACATTTTCGATTTGGATGATAGTTCTGTAACTGAGGCACGCCGACGTGTCCCTTCACTGCACCACCGCCGATCCTTCGACGGACCCTGACAGAACGGAACAATGACAGACGACACCAATGCCCTTGCGGTCACGCTGTTCAGCGAGATCCTGACCGCCGACCAGCTATTGCGGAACCGGCTTAGCCGCGTGCTGCCCAAGGGCATGGAAATCTCGCATTTCTCGGTTCTGAACCACCTGGCTTTTGTCGCGGATGAGCGCAGCCCGGCGCAGCTGGCCAACACGTTCCACGTCACCCGCGGCGCGATGACCAACACCTTGGCCAAGCTGGAATGGGCCGGATACATCCACATCCGACCCGATTGGGACGATGCCCGCCGCAAGATGGTGGCGATCAGCCCCGCCGGTAAACGCGCGCGGGATCAGGCGATTTCCTCGATTGCCCCGTTGATCAACCGCGTGGTCGGAGAGTTGGGGGACGACCGTGTTCGTTCGACACTGCCGGTGCTGCGGGATTTGCGGTTGCAGTTGGAGCAAGGTTGAGACGCAAGATCACGGCCGTGATTTTAGTCTTCTTGCCGAAGCGTGTTCCAATCGACGTGTGGCCCAATCTGTTCCAAGAATGTGGTGTCGATAAATCTATCTTTCCTCAGTTCCTTTTTGCATCGCTCTAGATACTCCTTGATGAAGCTAAACACTTCTTCGTTTGTGGCGTTCGCGGGAATGTTGAGATCTGCGGCGAGTTTATAAGTCTTGTACAAAAAGACTTTCCGTCTGGTTAAGACCGCACGTTTCTTTTCAGCGCTAAAATATTCACCAAGAACTTTTGACCCGCGAAAATAAAGCCGGATGTAGTCGATGATTTCGTTGAAATCCCACGTTCCGAACTTCAGCCGTTGATGTTCGACTCGCATTTTGCGATTCCGCGAAAGGATGTCTTCAGGAATGTCTGATCCTACTATTTCTCTCATGTCGCGATCAATCTTCGCGCTCAATTGTTGCTGGTACTTTTCTTCTTTCAAGCGATAGACCGGAACATCAAAAAATCTTTTGCCCCACATCGACAGGTTTTCCTAATTTGGTTTTCGTGACTACCTTTACCCCGGTTTCACACTTGCCGTCACATAGTTCACGCTTAAATCCCGGTCCGAAATCGACCAGCTCCACAGGATCGGGTTGAACACGAAACCCTTGCGGTCCACCGGCTCGACCCCCGCTTGGCGCAGCAGGTCGAACAACTCGTCAGGGGTGATGAACTTGTTCCACTCATGCGTGCCGCGCGGCAGCCAGCGCATTACCACCTCGGCCCCGAAAATAGCCATCGCATAAGATTTCGGGTTGCGGTTGATGGTTGAGCAGATCAGCAGCCCGCCGGGCCTGAGCAACTGCTGCGAGGCGGTCAGGAAACCCGCCGGGTCGGCCACATGCTCGACCACTTCCATGTTCAGGACCACGTCGAACTGCTCACCCGCGGCGGCCATGTCTTCGGCTGTGGTGTGGCGATAGTCGATCTGCAAACCGGACTGCTCGGCATGGATACGCGCAATAGGCAGGTTGCCTCCGGCGGCATCGGCCCCGACGACCTCGGCCCCCAGACGCGCCATCGGTTCGCTCAGCAGACCACCGCCACAACCGATATCCAACAGGCGCAGACCTTCGAACGGTTTCCGCACTTTCAGATCGCGGTCGAATTCACCGGCGATCTGCTGTGTGATATAATCCAAACGGCAAGGATTCAGCATGTGCAAGGGTTTGAATTTCCCATGAGGATCCCACCATTCCGCCGCCATCGCTTCGAATTTTGCGATCTCGGATGGATCCACCGTGTTCGGATGCGCTTGCATTCCTGTCTCCGTATGCTCTTTTACGCTTAAGGACTATATAGGGCCATAATGGACAAGTACCCGGACCAAAAGCGCGCAGTTCAATATCTGTACCCGCCGATCGACCCGTTCGACCAGCGTATGGTCGATATGGGCGACGGGCACCGTATCTATGTGGAACAATGCGGTAATCCCGAAGGCATACCGGTGCTGATCCTGCATGGCGGTCCGGGTGGCGGTTGCAGCCCTGCTATGCGCCGCTACTTTGATCCGCATGCGTACAGGGTGATTCTATTTGATCAGCGTGGGTGTGGCCGGTCGCGCCCCACGGCTTCGGTTGAAAACAACACGACTTGGCATTTAGTGGCCGACATTGAGCGGTTGCGCGAACTGTTCGAGATTGATGAATGGATAGCTTTTGGCGGCAGCTGGGGCG
Source organism: Ruegeria sp. YKSF131 (assembly GCF_059612645.1). Taxonomy (NCBI): domain Bacteria; kingdom Pseudomonadati; phylum Pseudomonadota; class Alphaproteobacteria; order Rhodobacterales; family Roseobacteraceae; genus Ruegeria; species Ruegeria sp. YKSF131. The sequence continues at coordinate 36,672 of NZ_JBXWQZ010000020.1, forward strand.
CGACGCTTGCGCTGATCTACGCGCAGTCGCATCCCGACAGGGTCAGCCGTTTGGTGCTGCGGGGCGTGTTTCTGGCAACTCAGGCTGAACTTGACTGGTTTTATGGCGGCGGAGTGGGGCGTTTCTGGCCGGAGCAGTGGCAGAAATTCACCGCGCTTTTGCCCGAGGCCGAGCTGAAGGACACCATCACCGCCTATAACAAACGCCTGTTCTCGGGGGACCGCGCGACCGAGACCCTGTATGCGCGGGCATGGTCGCACTGGGAAAATGCGCTGGCATCGATCCACACGAATGGATCAGTGGGCGAAAGTCCCGGCGAATACGCCCGTACATTTGCCCGGCTCGAGAATCACTATTTCTACAATAAGGTCTTCCTGGAAAAGGATGGGCAGATCCTAGATCAAATGGACCGGATCGCTCATATCCCGGGTCACATCGTGCAGGGGCGATACGACATGATTTGCCCGCCGCAGGCCGCCTGGTCGCTAAGCGAACGCTGGCCGAATGCTGAGATTAAGATGGTACGACAGGCCGGTCATGCGCTTTCTGAACCCGGGATCAGCGCAGAACTGATCCGGATCATGGATCGCGTGGCGGAGGGTTTGGCATGACACGCATCGACCGCCGTGCCTTGTTTGCTTCGGGTGCCGCCGCCGCGCTGCTTGCCGCGACAGGCGCGTCCCTGGCGGACAGACCCGAGAAAGGCGGCACGCTGCGATTGGCCGTGCCGCGCGACGACAGTCTTGAGCAGGTGGCACGCGGTGCGGTTTTCGACACGCTGACCGAGATCGCCCCAGATGGCACTTTGCGGGGCGAGCTTGCGACGGGCTGGCAAACCAACGCCGATGCGAAGGTCTGGAGCTTTGATCTGCGCAATGATGCGGTGTTCCACGACGGCGCGCCTTTGGACATCTCAGACGTTGCGACCGTATTGGCCGAAGTCGGGTATACCGAGGCATTGACCGCCAACCGTTTGCGGCTGGAACTGGCCGAGGCAAATCCGGGCCTTCCATTCCTTTTGGCGGAAAGTCGTTTTGCCATTGCCCGCAATGGCGAAGGCGTCACGCCGCTACACAGGGCCAACGGTACGGGTTGCTACCGTGTCGAGCGCGCCGAAGACGGGCGACATTTCCTGGGTCGCCGTGTTTCGGGACATTACAAGGACGGTCAGGCCGGTTGGGTCGATGCATTCGAAGTGATCGTTATTCCCGATGCCCGTGTCCGCGCCGAGGCATTGCGCGATGGCTACGTCGATATTGCGGCTTTCCCAGATCCGTCCGAGATCCGCAGTACGCGCGGTCTTCGCTTCCATCCTTCCGAGACCGATATGGCACTGGCCGTCTCTGGGACGGTGGGATTGCCGCGGCAGATTGCCGGACGCACGGTTCTGGACGACGGTCGTATCGCTGAACGGTGGTGGATCGTGTAATTCCGGGTGATACTTCTGTCGGGGGTTGCAGACTCGGATCATCCTGCGTATATGCAGTTTCAACAGCGGCGCGTTGGACTTCCGGTCCAAGGCTCCACCGGAAAATTCGACGGGCCGCGCGCCCGTTTTTTTGTGCCCGATTGACGGGGTAGAGAACCTGATGACAAACGACCTGATAGCCAAAGCTGCCATCGACCGGCGACTTGCCGAGATCATCACCCCGGTGATCGAAGACCTGGGGTATGAGCTGGTCCGTGTCCGGCTGATGAGTGGCAAGCAGACCACGCTGCAAATCATGGCTGACAAACCCGAAGGCGGCATCGAAGTGGATGACTGCGCCGAGATTTCGAATGCGGTCAGCGCCACCCTGGATGTGGAGGACCCGATCCTCGACGCCTATACGCTTGAGGTGTCCAGCCCCGGTATCGACCGCCCCCTGACGCGCCTCAAGGATTTTGAGACTTTTGAGGGGTATGAGGCCAAGATCGAAACCTCTGAACTGATCGATGGCCGCCGCCGGTTCAAAGGGGAACTGGCCGGGATCGAAGGGGAAGAGGTTCTGATCAATATTCCCGAAGGGTCCGAGACGATCACAATCGGCCTGCAATTCGACTGGCTGAGTGATGCCAAGCTGGTCCTGACCGATGATCTGATCAAAGAAATGCTGCGCCAGCGCAAAGATATGGGCGCCCTGAACGAAAAAGCTTTCGACGAGATTGAGACCGAAGGGTCCGAAGAGGAGACGAACTGATGGCAATTACCTCAGCCAACCAGCTGGAGCTGCTGCAGACTGCCGAGGCCGTGGCCCGCGAAAAGATGATCGACCCCGGTCTGGTTGTCGAAGCGATGGAGGAATCGCTCGCCCGCGCTGCCAAGAGCCGCTACGGCGCCGAGATGGACATTCGCGTGTCGATCGACCGCAAGACCGGCAAGGCGACATTCACCCGTGTGCGCACCGTGGTCGAGGATGACGAGCTTGAGAACTATCAGGCCGAATTCACCGTTGAACAGGCCAAACAGTACATGGAAGACCCGCAGGTCGGTGACGTTTTTGTTGAAGAAGTGCCGCCGGTCGAAATGGGTCGGATCGCGGCGCAGTCCGCCAAGCAAGTGATCCTGCAAAAGGTCCGCGAAGCCGAGCGTGATCGTCAGTATGAAGAATTCAAGGATCGTGCGGGCACCATCATCAACGGTGCCGTCAAGCGCGAAGAATTCGGCAATGTTATCGTCGATCTGGGCGGTGCCGAGGCCGTTCTGCGCCGCAACGACAAGATTGGGCGCGAAAGCTATCGCCCGAATGATCGTGTGCGCGCGTATATCAAGGAAGTCCGCCGCGAAGTGCGTGGCCACCAGATCTTCCTGTCGCGTACCGCTCCGGAATTCATGGCCGAGCTGTTCAAGATGGAAGTACCGGAAATCTATGACGGTATCATCGAGGTCAAGGCCGTGGCCCGTGACCCAGGTTCACGCGCCAAGATCGCCGTAATTTCCTATGACGGCTCGATTGATCCCGTTGGCGCTTGCGTTGGTATGCGCGGCAGCCGCGTACAGGCCGTTGTGAACGAACTGCAGGGTGAGAAGATTGACATCATCCCGTGGAACGAAGACCAACCGACCTTCCTGGTTAACGCGTTGCAACCTGCCGAGGTTTCGAAGGTTGTTCTGGACGAAGAAGCAGGCAAGATCGAGGTTGTGGTTCCTGAAGAGCAACTGTCTCTTGCAATCGGTCGTCGCGGTCAGAACGTGCGTCTGGCAAGCCAACTGACCGGCCTGGACATCGACATCATGACCGAAGCTGAAGAATCAGCACGCCGTCAGAAGGAATTCGAATCTCGTACCAAGCTGTTCATGGACAGTCTGGATCTGGACGAATTCTTTGCGCAGCTGCTGGTGTCCGAAGGCTTCACCAATCTCGAAGAAGTTGCCTATGTCGAGATTGATGAACTTCTGGTCATTGACGGCGTCGATGAAGGCACCGCGCAGGAACTTCAGACCCGGGCGCGTGAATTCCTGGAAGCCCAGGCCAAAGCCGCTCTGGATGCCGCGCGCGCACTGGGTGCCGAGGATAGCCTCATTGAATTCGAAGGCCTGACACCCCAGATGGTAGAGGCTCTGGCCAAGGACGATGTGAAGACGCTGGAAGACTTCGCAACCTGTGCAGACTGGGAACTGGCCGGTGGCTGGACCACAGTTGACGGTGAACGCGTCAAGGATGATGGCGTTCTGGAGCCCTTTGGCGTCACGCTCGAAGAAGCACAAGACATGGTCATGACTGCGCGTATCCTGTTGGGTTGGGTTGATCCGGCCGAGCTGGAGCAGGCGGAAGAAGACATCGACGACGACGCAGCAGACGAGGAGGTCGAGGCCTGATCTCAGGTCTCGGGTGGCGCGTATGGGTCGCGGTGGCGTCCATAAGGATCGGTCTGACGGACCCGAACGTAAGTGCATCGCCACAGGCGAGGTTCAGCCTAAATATGGCTTGATCCGCTTTGTGACGGGGCCGGACGGTCAGGTCTTTCCGGATGTCGCGGCAAAGTTGCCGGGGCGGGGCGTTTATGTGGCGGCGGATCGTGCCGCGCTGGACAAGGCCATTGGCAAGAAACTGTTTGCGCGGGGGTTCAAGGCACAGGTGACCGTGCCTCAGGACCTGACGGCAGAGGTTGAAAAACAGATCGCGCGCCGTGTGATTGAGTTGCTCAGTCTGGCGCGCAAGTCCGGCGACGCGGTTGCCGGGTATGAAAAGGTCAAGTCGTGGCTGGACCGGGAAGAGGCTCAGGTGCTGATTCAGGCCACTGATGGATCGGGGCGTGGCAAGTCGAAGCTCAGTACGCCGCACTTAGGAAAATACATCGGTTGGCTGACGGCAGACGAATTAGGGCAAGCATTTGGGCGCCAAACGGTGATTCATGCGGCCTTGGCCTCTGGCGGACTCGCCAAACGTGTTGTAGAGGAAGCGCAGCGCCTGCGTGGCTTGCGCGAAACGGATGACGGCGGCAAGGGCCGCGCGGAAGGGTAAGAAGCTTTATGAGCGATAGTGACGGCAAAAAGACATTGGGTCTTCGTGGCGGGGCACGCCCCGGAAATGTGAAACAGAGTTTCAGCCACGGACGCACCAAGAATGTCGTGGTGGAAACCAAACGCAAGCGCGTGGTGGTCCCCAAGCCGGGCGCGGCAAAGCCGGGTGGCGGTGCCGCCCCTTCGGGTGATCCGTCGCGTCGTCCCGCAGGTATTTCCGACGCGGAAATGGCGCGCCGTATGAAAGCTTTGCAGGCTGCCAAGGCCCGCGAGGTCGAAGAGGCCGCTGAACGCGAAGCCGCTGAAAAGGCACGCGAAGAAGAGCGCGTGCGCCGCCGTGCGGAACAGGAAGCGAAAGAGCGCGAGCAGCGTGAAGCCGAAGAGCGCGCCCGTCAGAAAGCCGAAGATGAAGAGCGCAAGCGCGTGGAGGCTGAAGAAGAAGCCAAGCGTGCTGCTGTTGCTGCTGTCGCTTCGCCGGCCCCTGAAGAAGCCAAAGCTGCACGTAGCCCGGCCAGCAAACCTGCGCCTGCAGCCGCGCCTCGCAAGCAGGATCGCGAACGCGAACAGCGCGGTCGTGGCAAGGGCCGCGAAGACAACCGTCGTTCAGGCAAGCTGACACTGGGTCAGGCCACTGGTGACGAAGGCAGCCGCCAGCGGTCGATGGCAGCGATGAAGCGCAAGCAGGAACGCGCCCGTCAGAAAGCCATGGGCGGTTCGGTCGAGCGTGAAAAGGTGATCCGCGACGTACAACTGCCTGAGGCGATCATGGTCTCGGAACTGGCCAACCGTATGGCCGAGCGTGTGGCTGACGTGGTCAAATCGTTGATGCAGATGGGTATGATGGTCACGCAAAACCAGACCATCGACGCTGATACTGCCGAACTGATCATCGAAGAGTTTGGCCATAAGGTCACACGCGTCTCTGATTCGGATGTTGAGGACGTCATCAAAGAGGTCGAAGACAGCGAAGACGATCTGAAGCCTCGTCCGCCCGTCATCACCATCATGGGTCACGTCGACCACGGGAAAACATCGCTGCTGGATGCAATCCGCGATGCGCGCGTTGTGGCTGGTGAGGCCGGTGGCATCACCCAGCATATCGGTGCCTATCAGGTGAAAACCGATGGTGGATCGACGCTGACATTCCTGGATACACCCGGCCACGCGGCGTTTACCTCGATGCGCTCGCGCGGTGCTCAGGTGACCGATATCGTGGTTCTGGTTGTCGCTGCCGATGACGCGGTCATGCCGCAGACAATCGAGGCGATCAATCACGCGAAGGCGGCCAAAGTGCCGATGATCGTGGCGATCAACAAGATCGACAAGCATGATGCAAATCCGGACAAGGTGCGCACCGATCTGTTGCAACACGAGGTGATCGTCGAGAAAATGTCGGGTGAGGTTCAGGACGTAGAAGTGTCCGCCATCACCGGTCAGGGTCTGGACGAGCTGCTGGAAGCCATCGCATTGCAGGCCGAGATTCTGGAACTGAAAGCCAACCCCGATCGCGCAGCCCAGGGTGCCGTGATCGAGGCGCAGCTGGATGTAGGCCGTGGTCCGGTCGCGACCGTTCTGGTTCAGAACGGCACGCTGCGTCAGGGCGATATCTTTGTTGTGGGTGAGCAGTACGGTAAGGTCCGTGCGCTGATCAATGACAAGGGTGAACGCGTTCAGGAAGCGGGTCCTTCGGTTCCGGTCGAGGTTCTGGGTCTCAATGGCACACCGGAAGCCGGTGACGTTCTGAACGTGACCGAGACTGAAGCACAGGCGCGCGAGATCGCCGCCTACCGCGAGCAGGCCGCCAAGGACAAACGCGCTGCCGCCGGTGCCGCTACCACCCTTGAGCAGCTGATGCAGAAGGCCAAGGAAGACGAAAGCGTCACCGAACTGCCGATTCTGATGAAAGCGGACGTGCAGGGTTCGGCTGAGGCCATCGTTCAGGCGATGGAGAAGATCGGCAACGACGAGGTACGCGTGCGCGTATTGCATTCGGGCGTGGGTGCAATCACCGAAACCGATGTCGGTCTTGCCGAGGCCTCGGGTGCTCCGATCCTGGGTTTCAACGTGCGGGCCAATGCGTCTGCCCGGAACACGGCAAACCAGAAAGGTGTCGAGATTCGCTATTACTCGGTTATCTACGATCTGGTGGACGACGTGAAAGCTGCCGCATCGGGTCTGTTGAGCGCCGAGATTCGCGAGAAGTTCATCGGTTACGCCGAAATCCGCGAAGTCTTTAAGGTCACCGGCGTTGGCAAGGTTGCCGGCTGTCTGGTTACCGAAGGTGTGGCGCGCCGTTCCGCCGGTGTCCGCCTGCTGCGCGACAACGTGGTGATTCACGAAGGCACGCTGAAAACACTGAAGCGTTTCAAGGACGAAGTGGCCGAGGTTCAGTCGGGTCAGGAATGCGGTATGGCATTCGAGAACTACGATGACATTCGCGCAGGCGACGTGATCGAAATCTTCGAGCGCGAAGAAGTCACCCGCACGCTGGACTAACCCGGCATAAGTTGAAAACGAAAAACAGCGACCCCCTTAGGCCGCTGTTTTCATTTGTCGAGGCGCTTATTTTGTTTGGGGCAGAAACGTAGCTGAATGCATGATGATATCGAAATGATGCATTCCTTGCGCGAGCATAAAGCTGACAGAGTGTCCGGACTTTCGCAGCCTTTCGGCATAGTCACGGCTTTGGCGAATGAACTCATCCGTATCCCGTTCGGCCACCGAAACATGGTATCGAGGACCGGGCCGGGGCAGATTGCGGATGGGTGACAGATCGTTGACCTCGACCGGTGTCAATTGCAGCGGATCGTTCACCGACATCAGGCTGATCGGTTCCAGGTCGTATATGCCGCTGATCAGAAGCACATCCCGCACCCGGAGCCCCGCTTTGGCAAGGGCGTCTGATGAGGTTGCCATCACCATCGCCGCCAGATGCGCGCCTGCACTGTGACCTGACAGGGTGATCCGCGACGGGTCGAACCCCAACTCCTCAGCCTGGGCCGCCAGCCACAACAACGCGTCACGGCACTCGTCGATCATGTCGCCAATCCGGGCATCGGGTGCCAGCGTGTAGTTCACAGTCGCAAAAGCTTGCCCGTGTTCCAACAGCCCCGGCGCCATCAGAGACGACTCATTCTGGCTGAGCGCCTGCCAGTACCCGCCGTGAATGAAGACGTGCAGGGGTGCCTTGTCATCGCGAGCGGGAAAGAAATCCAAAACTTGAAGGGGGCTGTCACCATAAGCCAGACTTTCCCGTACCGGAAAGTCGGCCCGCGCCTGAGCACTCAGCGCCTGATAACTGGCAAGATAGGGGCTCAGGTCGCCGCCGATCATTGTGCTGGGAGAGTACTCCCGCTCCAGATCGGATTGCGAAAATCCTCGATACAACATGTCTTAGTTCTGCCCGCTATACATCAATTCCGTACGCACGTCGTAAAGGTCGTGGAAAAACCGCAGCTCTAGCGCCTTTCGCAAAAAGGCCACGCCGCTTGAGCCACCAGTGCCAGGTTGCATCCCGATCACGCGCTCAACCGCGGTGGCATGGTCAAAGCGCCAGCGTTGAAACAAACTTTCCACATCCATCAGCTTTTCGGCCAAAGCATAAAGATCCCAGTATTTTTCAGTGTTTCGAAACACCTCCACCCAAATTTGCACCACGCGCGAATCGCCGGAATAGGGTTGGGCGTAATCGCGTTCGATCAGATCTTTGGGCACATCGAACCCTTGGCGGGCCAACATGTGCAACACCTCGTCATAAAGCGACGGTTTGGTCAGTGCGGCATTCAGCATCTCCATCACCTCTGGGTCATGCGTATGGACCTTCAGTGTTGAGGCATCCTTGTTGCCGAGAATGAATTCGATCTGCCGATACCCGTAGCTCTGAAACCCTGACGAGCTGCCAAGAGCCTGCCGAAACGTCATATAGTCGGCAGGCGTCATGGTCAGCAGGGTTTCCCAAGCCGCAATCAACTGCCGTTGAATGGCCTTGATTCGGTCGAGGTTTTTCATGGCTGGGCCAAATTCATCCTGTTGCAGAAAACGGCGCACCTCGACCAGTTGGTGGTGCATCAGTTTCAGCCACAGTTCGCTGACCTGATGGATAATAATGAACAGCATCTCGTCCGGCTGCGCAGGGTCCTGAAAGGTCTTTTGCAGATTCAGCAGCGTTTTGAGTTGCAGAAAATCTCCATAGCTTTTGCGATGTGTCTCGGCGAAATCAGTGATCAGAGTGTCTTCGACACCTCTTTGCAACAGACGATCGTCTTTGTTCTCGCCCATCTCATGCCTCCGTTGTGCGATCCTTGCACCTGTCTAGGCGTTGAGTTCGTAACTTTCCAGCGGGTTAGGTCCAGTCAAGGACAACCTTGCCTGAGAGGCCGGATTTCATCGCGGCAAAACCATCCGCGAAATCATCAACCGCAAAGCGATGCGTGATCACGCGGGACACATCCAAGCCATTTTGCAGCATGGCGATCATCTTGTACCAGGTCTCGAACATTTCGCGACCATAGACACCCTTGATTGTGATCGCCTTGAAAACGATACGCGACCAGTCGACTGGAGATTTCCCCGGCGGTATCCCCAGCAAGGCGATTTTCCCACCCATCACAAGCGCTTCGACCATCTGGTCAAGCGCGGCTTGTGAGCCGGACATTTCAAGCCCCACATCAAAGCCTTCTTTCATTCCTAGCTGTGCGATGACATCGTGCAAATCTTGTTTGGAAACATCAACGGTCCGCACCGACGGCACGACATGTTCCGAGAGTTTCAATCGTTCAGCGTTTATGTCGGTAATCACCACGTTACGGGCACCTGCATGGCGGGCAACGGCGGCGGCCATGATGCCAATGGGTCCTGCGCCGGTGATCAGGACATCTTCGCCCAGAAGATCGAAGCTTAACGCGGTGTGTACCGCATTGCCCAGCGGATCAAGGATTGCCCCGATCTCATCCGGGATATCATCCGGTAGGGGAACAACATTGAAGGCAGGCAGTTTCAGGTATTGCGCAAACGCGCCCTGTTCATTCACCCCGATCCCGCGCGTGCCGGGGTCGAGGTGAAACTTGCCTGCGCGGCTTTGACGGCTTTCAGTGCCGATCAGATGCCCTTCGCCGGAACAGCGCTGCCCAACGTTCAGGCCGGTTACGTTGCGCCCAATCTCAACGATTTCCCCAGCGAACTCATGACCAGTGATCATCGGAACCGGAACGGTGTGAGAGGCCCACTCATCCCAGTTCCAGATGTGAATGTCGGTACCGCAAATTCCGGTCTTGTTGATCTTGATCAGCACCTCATCCGGCCCGATTTCCGGGACCGGGGCCTGTACCATCCACAACCCCTCTTCGGGTTTCGACTTTTCCAGCGCTTTCATCGTGTTGGGTCGCATCAGATCACCCCCAGTTCCTTGCCGACTTTGCCAAAGGCCGCCAGAGCGCGGTCCAGTTCGTCCCGCGTCAGGGCGGCGTTCATCTGTGTTCTGATCCGCGCCTGCCCGCGGGGAACAACAGGAAAGAAGAAGCCCGAGACATACACGCCCTCGTCAAACAGCTTGGTGGCCATCTCTTGTGCCAGCGTCGCGTCGCCCAGCATGACAGGGATGATCGGATGTTCGCCGGGCAAAACGTCAAAGCCAAGCTTTTCCAAACCGGCACGCCAGTACTTTGCGTTTCCGAACAACTGCGCGCGTAGAATGTCGCCTTCTTCGACCAGGCGGATCGCCTCAATCCCTGCGGCGACGATGGATGGCGGCAGCGAGTTCGAGAAAAGATAGGGCCGCGCCCGCTGCCGCAGCAGGTCGATCACTGGCTGCGGCCCGGCGATGTAGCCGCCGATTGCCCCCCCAAGTGCCTTGCCCAAAGTTCCAGTCAGAATGTCGACATCAACACCAAAGTGATCCGGTGTTCCTGCACCGCGCGGCCCCATGAAGCCCGTTGCATGGCAATCATCGACCATCACGATGGCGTCGTATTTGTCAGCCAGTTCGCGAATTTTCGGCAGGTTGGCCAGATAGCCATCCATCGAGAACACGCCATCGGTTGCGATCATGATGTGACGCGCGCCATCCTCGCGCGCTTGCTTCAGCCACGCTTCCAGGTCGTTCATGTCATTGTTCAGATAGCGATAGCGCTTGGCCTTGCACAGCCGCACCCCGTCAATGATCGAGGCGTGGTTCAGACTGTCCGAAATGATGGCATCTTCAGGCCCCAGCAACGGTTCGAACAGCCCGCCATTGGCATCAAAGCAGGCCGCAAACAGGATCGCATCGTCCTTGTTCAGGAACTTCGCCAACCGCTGTTCCAGTTCACGGTGAATATCCTGCGTCCCGCAGATGAACCGGACCGAGGCCATACCGAATCCTTTCGGACCCATCGCATTTGTTGCGGCCTCGATCAGCGCGGGGTGATCCGCAAGACCCAGATAGTTGTTGGCGCACAGGTTGATCACCCGTTTGCCGCCAACCGTAATCTCACCGCCCTGAGGCGAGGTGATCATTCGTTCGCGCTTATACAGCCCCTCGGATTCGATCTGCGCGAGTGTGTCCGTGATGTGGGACAGGAATGCATCTGCCATGGCGACCTCCGTTCAACTGAGTCGCACGTCTAACATAGCGGATGGATTTCCCAAATAGGGGAATTTCAATATACAGGAAAATTTTCCGTGAAGGCGGAAATCTGCTGATGTTAGGCGTTCTTTACGATCAGAAACACCCGCGCTGGTTCTTTGGCCGAGATGGAATGCACGATATCCGCGGCATAGCGGGCGGTATCCCCTTGGCTCAGTTCCGACACGGCACTGCCCGATGTAACCTTGACGGCGCCTTCCAGCACGGTCAGCTGCTCACGCGCGCCGCGCGCATGGGGCTGGCTGTTCAAGGCCCCGCCTTTGTCGAACTCGATATCGTAAACCTCATGACCTCCGGCCTCTTCCGGCGGGGACAGGATGCGAATGCGGCAGTTCTGCCCCATATTGTCGATGCTGGGCACTTCGGACGCGCGCAGCACCTCGATCTGATCACTGGCTTTTGAACCTTCCAGAAGACCGGCAAAATCCACCTGTAGCGCACGGGTCAGGTTCCAGAGGGTCGAGATCGTCGGGCTACTTTCCCCGCGTTCGATCTGGCTAACCATGGATCTGGACACGCCACTCAGGTTTGCGACTGCTTCCAGCGAAAGTCCTTTGGCCCGGCGTGCGTTTTTCAGGCGGGCGGGCAAAAGGTTCAGGATATCGTCTGTGTTCTCCGTCATGACGGAATCCATGCGTGTTGGGACCCCGCTTGTCAATTCCATCCGTGACGGCACGTCCTATAGGACAGGATCATGCTGCATGTGCATACTGACGACGATTCCAAGAGGAGAAAGACATGACAGACATCGTATTGTTGGATGGTGCGCGCACCGCGATTGGAACTTTTGGTGGCGCACTTGCGTCAACCGCGCCCATTGATCTGGCGACGGTGGTCACCGAAGCGGCCTTGGAGCGGTCAGGGGTAGAAGGTGCTCAAATCGGGCATGTTGTGTTTGGTCATGTCATCAACACCGAGCCTCGGGACATGTACCTGTCGCGCGTTGCCGCGATGCAGGCCGGGATTCCGAACGGCACCCCTGCGATGAATGTAAACCGACTGTGTGGTTCAGGCGCACAGGCGATCGTGTCGGCAATGCAGTCCTTGACGCTTGGCGATGCCGATTTTGCCGTGGCAGGTGGGGCAGAAAGCATGTCGCGAAGCCCTTACATTGTTCCACAGGCACGCTGGGGCGCGAAAATGGGTGATGTCACATCACTGGACATGATGCTGGGTGCGTTGAACTGCCCCTTTGGCACAGGGCACATGGGTGTGACGGCCGAGAACGTTGCCGATGAACACCAGATCAGCCGTGAACAGATGGACGAATTCGCCCTTGCCAGCCAGACCCGCGCTGCCGCCGCAATTGAAGCCGGATATCTCGAAAGCCAGATCGTGCCCGTTCAGGTGAAGGTCAAGCGGGACATGGTGGATTTCAAAGTTGATGAGCATCCCAAAGCGACGACCGCCGAAGCGCTGGCCGGGTTGCGACCTGTGTTCAAGAAAGATGGGCGTGTAACGGCAGGCAATGCCTCGGGCATCAACGATGGCGCGGCGGCGATGGTTCTGGCAACGGCGGATGCGGCGGAAAAGGCCGGGTTGAAGCCAAAAGCGCGTGTAATCGGCTATGCACATGCTGGCGTGCGCCCCGAAGTCATGGGTATTGGCCCGGTACCGGCCGTGCAAAACCTGCTCAGGAAGACGGGTCTTTCGGTGGAAGATTTCGATGTGATCGAAAGCAACGAAGCATTTGCCGCGCAGGCGCTGGCCGTCAATCAGGAGCTTGGGTTGGATGCAGCGAAAGTGAACCCGAATGGAGGTGCGATTGCACTGGGACATCCTGTCGGTGCGACGGGTGCCATCATTACCATGAAGACACTTTACGAGTTGGAGCGTACAGGTGGATCAAAAGGGTTGATCACCATGTGTATTGGTGGCGGTCAGGGGATAGCCATTGCCATCGAGCGGCTCTGATCCAGGTTTGGGCAAGGGGGGCTGTCTGCCCCCCCCCATCGCGCAAGGCGCGATTCCCCCCGAGGATGTTTTCAGCCAGATGAAGCTGCGGATCACAACCAGCCGAGTGTCGTGATCAACAAAACTATGGCTGCGCCGGCAACTGCACCGAGAGCGGCTGGCAGGATTTTTGGCAAAAGACCCGAGTTTTCCGGTTCTTCTTTGTGTGTCTGTGCAATCAACGCGTTTTCGACCAATGTCGGCAGGCGCGGACCAAAGCGTGCCAGAACCAAAGCGGTTTTGGCAAAGTCACGAAGCGCGGCGCGCGGGCCGATGGATTGTTTAATGTAATCTTCGACCACGGGGCGGGCGACTTCCCAGATATTGATGTGGTCATCCAGTGACCGGGCAACGCCTTCAACCACGACCATCGTCCGCTGTAGGAGGATCAGCTCGGTACGGGTCTCCATGCCAAAACGCTCTGTCACTTCGAACAGATAGCTTAGCAAACGGCCCATCGAAATATGCGAGGCATCCATACCGAAGATCGGTTCGCCAACCGCACGCAGGGCGCGGGCGAATTCATCGACGTCCTGATGTGCAGGAACGTAACCGGCTTCGAAATGCACTTCGGCCACGCGCTTGTAGTCGCGGCGGATGAAACCGAACAGGATCTCGGCATAGACCCGGCGCGTGTATTCGTCGATATGGCCCATGATACCGTAATCATAAGCGATGATGTCACCGTTGGCGGCGACTTTTAGGTTGCCCTGATGCATATCGGCGTGGAAATAGCCGTCGCGCAAGGCGTGAAGAAGGAACAGACGCAGCACACGTTCAGCCAGGTCGCGGCGATCGTGGCCTGCGGCGTCCAGTGCGTCATTTTCACCCAATGCAACACCGTCGGCCCAGCTGAGTGTCATCACGCGCCGTGCCGACAGTGACCACAAGACGGGCGGCAGCCAGAACCCTGTGTCGTCTTTTGTGTTGGCCGCGTACTCCGAGGCGGCAGCGCTTTCCAGACGCAGATCCAGTTCGCCCCGAACAACGCCGTCGAAATGTTCAATGACCTCCATGGGCCTCAGACGACGGGCACCGGGGGCGAAAAGCTGCACGATGCGAGCGGCGAAATAAAATGCATCCACATCCTTACGAAATGCGCGCTCGATCCCCGGGCGCAGAACTTTGACGGCGACATCTTCGCCTGTGCTAACCAGTTTGGCTTTGTGGACCTGAGCGATGGATGCGGCTGCAATAGGTTCACTGAACTCAGAGAACACGTCCGCCACTGGCTGTCCAAGTTCCTTTTCAACCTCGGCCATGGCTTTTGTCCGGGAAAAAGGCGGGAGTTTGTCCTGTAGGACACGTAACTGTTCTGCCAGTTCGTTGCCGACGACATCAGGGCGGGTGGAAAGCACCTGCCCAAATTTGATATATGCCGGACCCAAAGCGGTCAGGGCACGGGTTGCGGGTGGCATCTGCGGGTCGCCTTTGTAGCCCAGCCACTGAAACGGTTTGCCCAAAGCATGAGCGATGACGCGAAGCGGGCGCGGGGCTTCGAATGCATCCAGCACGACATTCATGGCACCGGTGCGCTCAAGCGTGGCACCCGTTCGGATCAGGCGGATGATATTATGTGGGCCACGCATGTGTCAGATTTTCCAGCCGGAATGCAGCGCGGCGATACCCATGCTGAGATTGCGGTATTTGGCGTTTTCGAAGCCAGCAGTTCGGACCATGTTCAGGAAGGTTTCCTGATCAGGAAACTTACGGATCGACTCCACCAGATACTGATAGCTGTCGTAATCATTCGCGATCAGCTTCCCCATGCGTGGAATGACATTGAAACTGTAGAGGTCATAGAGCTTTTGCAACCCGTCATTGGGAAGCTGACTGAACTCCAGCACCATCAGGCGGCCACCGGGTTTCAGCACGCGAAAGGCTTCGTTCAGGGCCTCTTGCGGGCGGGTCACGTTCCGGATGCCGAACGAGATCGTGTAGACGTCAAAGGTGTTGTCCTCGAACGGCAGGGCCATGGCATCGCCCACCACCCAGTTCAGGCTGTCGGCCATCTGGTCGGCTTCGGCGCGTTGCCGGCCTTCGACCAGCATGGGTTCCGTCAGATCAAGAACCGTGGCATGGCCATAGCCTGCACGTTTCAGAAAGCGAAAGGAAATGTCACCGGTTCCGCCCGCAACATCCAGCAAACGCTGACCGGGACGCGGAGCTAGCCAGTCCATCATCGCGTCTTTCCAGACCCGGTGGATACCCATCGACATGACATCGTTCATCACGTCATATTTCGAGGCGACCGAGTTGAACACGCCCTGCACGCGCCCGGCCTTGTCAGCCTCGCGTACGGTTTCGAACCCGAAATGAGTGGTGTTGTCGCTGTTGTCGGACATAAGCCTTGCCGTTTGTCGAATTTCGCTTCTGTTATAGGGCTCTGGAAGCGGGGCACAATGCGGCCCTTTGGAATAGGAGCCCTGTAATGCCAGAATTGCCCGAGGTCGAGACCGTAAGACGCGGCCTGAGCCTTGCGATGGAGGGGGTCGAGATCGAACGCGCCGATGTGAATCGCCCGGATCTGCGCTGGCCATTTCCCGAACGCATGGCAGAACGGCTGACCGGGCAGCGCGTGGATCGGTTACGGCGGCGATCAAAATATATCCTGGCCGATCTCAGCAGCGGCGAGACATTGTTGATCCATCTGGGGATGTCCGGGCGAATGACGGTGTCAGGGGATCCACTAGGTCATTTCCTGCGCGAACATCCTGCCGCTGAGAAACATGACCATGTTGTTTTTCACATGGCCAACGGGACGCGTATCACCTTTAACGATCCACGCCGGTTCGGAGCGATGGACCTGCTGCCCACAGCCACAGCCGAGGATCACAAGCTTCTGGCGGTTCTGGGACCAGAGCCCTTGGGCAATGATTTCCACGAGCAACACCTGATTGAGGCGCTCAAAGGCAGGAATACCCCAGTCAAATCAGCCCTGCTGGATCAGGGAATCGTTGCCGGATTGGGGAATATCTATGTTTGCGAAGCGCTTTATCGCGGCAAGGTGTCGCCACGTCGCAAAGCAGGGCAAATTTCTGCGACGCGTGTCGCATCGCTGGTTCCCATCATTCGGAAGGTGTTGCAGGACGCGATCCAAGCAGGCGGATCATCCCTGCGGGATTTCCGGCAAGCTGATGGAGAACTTGGATATTTTCAGCACAGTTTTGATGTCTACGGTCGTGAAGGTAAGCCCTGCCGAACCGAGGGTTGCAATGGTCTGATCCAGAGAATCACCCAGTCCGGTCGCTCATCCTTCTACTGTGCGCAATGCCAAAGATAGCTTGATCCAGAGAATTCGCGTGGTAAGGACTCGTAACTGAACGGAACAACCGGAAGCTTTTTTCTCATGGCTTTTGAGACGATCATCGTCGAAATCGAAGACCACGTCGCCCTAATCAAACTCGACAGACCAGATGCGTTGAATGCGCTGAACTCCCAGTTGCTGGGTGAGTTGTGTACCGCGCTGGAAGAGGCGGACAGCAACGACAAGGTGCGTTGCATCGTCATCACCGGATCGGACAAGGCCTTTGCCGCAGGCGCGGACATCAGGGAAATGTCCGAGATGAGCTTTGTCGATGTCTACACAACCAACCTTTTTGCTGATGCAAACGATCGGGTTTCCGCTATTCGCAAACCGATCATCGCCGCGGTCGCGGGCTATGCTCTGGGTGGGGGATGCGAGTTGGCAATGCTTTGCGATTTCATCATTGCTGCGGACACTGCAAAATTCGGCCAGCCTGAAATCAACCTTGGCGTCATAGCCGGGTTGGGCGGCACCCAGCGTTTGACGCGCTTTGTCGGCAAGTCCAAGGCGATGGACATGAACCTGACTGGGCGGTTCATGGACGCGGACGAAGCTGAGCGCTCTGGTTTGGTCAGCCGGGTCGTACCGGCTAAGAAGCTGATCGAAGAAGCCGTCGGCGCGGCGCAAAAAATAGCCGAGAAATCGGCACTTACGGCAGCGGCGGCAAAAGAAGCGGTCAATCGCAGTTACGAGCTTCCGCTGAGTGAAGGTATGCTGTTTGAGCGTCGGGTCTTCCATTCCATGTTTGCCACCGAAGACCAGAAAGAGGGCATGGCGGCGTTTCTTGAAAAGCGGGCTGCGCAGTTTCGCGACAAGTAAATCGCAAGAGATTAATGAAAGGCGGGTGTTGCCCGCCTTTTCTTTGCCGGGTCTGTGAGATCCAAGAATCGGCTTGGCAATCCTTAAAATGTTCGGTAATGAGCGCCGCAATACATGCGCGTGCGGCCCGCTTGGCCCGACTCACACTCGTGATTTCTGATCCGGTGCGGATATATCCGTGGCGCGCAACCCTTGATAACCGTACCGAACGAAGGTCAGAGACACATGGCAAATTCGCCCCAGGCAAAGAAACGCGCCCGTCAGAACGAAAAGCGTTTCGCTGTTAACAAAGCGCGTCGTTCGCGCATCCGCACCTACCTGCGTAAAGTCGAAGAAGCGATTGCATCCGGTGACAAAGATGCGGCAACCGCAGCACTGCGCGCCGCCCAGCCCGAGCTGATGCGCGGCGTCACCAAAGGCGTGTTCCACAAGAACACTGCTGCGCGTAAAATGTCGCGCCTGTCGGCCCGGGTCAAAGCTCTGGGTTGAAGCCTGCGGGTTACCCTAGGTCAAGTCAGCAAGGCTGAACTAATGTCAAAGGCGCTGCGCATTGCGGCGCCTTTTTTCGTGTTGCCGGAATACCGCGCCTTCACGAAACCGAGAGATTCTTTCGACCAAAGACCCGAGTCAATATCAGAGTTTCGTTGCCGCGCCCCATTTCAAGTTGCTACCACTGATGTCAGCGATTCACTCGCTTGGGGGGACAGGCTGTTTACTCGATCGGACTGACGGGCATCAGATCGATCAGGAAACATTCGTCGACGACTGGCGCAAGCTGGGCTGCCGATCTGCCGCGAAGTCCGGATTATCCGGGATTCTCGGCCCTGTCTGAAAATTGAGATTGTGACGTGCAGCCCGAGTTTCGGGACGCTCATTTATTGTTGAGCGTCGAAAATCCGGGTGCACCGAACTTTCAGGGGCAATCCCGCCAAGCCGTTAGGTTTGGCGACAGGTTCCCTTTGGGCGTGTGAATGCAAGACCGGGCAACCGGCTTCGTATGATAAGGCCGACAGGCCAATAAGAATGGGATGCGTGAGGCGCTGAATGACACAAGAGAAATGGGGACTACTGCGTAACAAATTGCTGAAGGCTGTCGGTCGGAATAATTACACCACATGGATCGAGCCTCTGGAATTTAAAGAGCTGCAGGATGGTGTGGCGGTTTTTTCCGTGCCAACGAACTTTATGGGGAACTACGTCAGCCAGAATTTTGCGGACCTCATCTTGTACGAGCTGAATACGGCTGGGGAAACCGTTCAGCGTCTGGACTTCCGTGTTGCTGCCAACTCGCCCGCGCGTCCCAAGCCCGCAGCCAAGGTGGTCACCGAAACTCAGCCAGAGCCGGTACCCTTAGCGGCGACGGATAGTGCGCAGAACGCTTTGGAGTCGTTGCAGGCCGCGCCGCTCGATTCACGTTTCACCTTTGACAGTTTTGTGGTGGGCAAACCCAACGAGCTGGCCCATGCTGCCGCGCGCCGTGTGTCCGAAGGTGGCCCGGTAACATTCAACCCGCTTGTTCTGTATGGTGGAGTGGGTCTGGGTAAGACCCACCTGATGCACGCAATTGCCTGGGAGCTGAAAACCAAGCATCCGGAACTGAATGTCCTGTACCTGTCAGCCGAACAGTTCATGTATCGCTTCGTGCAGGCCCTGCGGGAACGCCGGATGATGGATTTCAAACATTTGTTCCGTTCGGTCGATGTGTTGATGGTCGATGACGTGCAGTTCATTGCCGGAAAGGATTCTACTCAGGAAGAGTTTTTCCATACGTTCAATGCGCTGGTGGATCAGAACAAGCAGATCATCATCTCGGCCGACCGCGCCCCGGGCGAAATCAAGGATCTGGAAGATCGTGTAAAGTCCCGCCTTCAATGTGGTTTGGTCGTTGACCTGCATCCGACCGACTATGAATTGCGTCTGGGCATTCTTCAGAACAAGGTCCAGCAATATAGCAGTTCCTATCCCGACCTGACGATTGCAGATGGCGTCCTTGAATTTTTGGCTCATCGTATCTCGACCAATGTCCGCGTGCTGGAAGGTGCTCTGACACGTCTGTTTGCCTTTGCCTCGTTGGTTGGACGCGAGATCGACATGGAGCTGACGCAGGATTGTCTGGCAGATGTCCTGCGCGCATCCGAGCGTAAGATCACGGTTGAAGAGATTCAGCGGAAAGTATCCGAATACTACAACATCCGCATGTCTGATATCATCGGTCCCAAGCGCCTGCGATCCTACGCGCGCCCTCGTCAGGTGGCGATGTATCTGTGCAAGCAGCTGACCAGCCGGTCGCTGCCAGAGATCGGCCGCCGGTTCGGCGGGCGCGACCACACCACGGTCATGCATGGCGTCAAGCGCATTGAAGAGCTGAAACTGACCGATGGTCAGATCGCTGAAGACGTGGAAATGCTGCGCCGTTCTCTCGAAGCCTGAACCGGGCCAGTAGTGCTAAGAAACGCTCCGGACTTCTGTGCCGGAGTGTTTTTTGTGCGTAAGAATCCACGGTTGCACCAGAACTGAGGCGTGTGGGGCACGCCGCACTTGACGGTTGGTGCATTCCAACCCAGAAATCCGTAAAAAATCCTTGTGCCTCGGGGTGGAACCGCTAACGTGCCAGTCCCGCCCATGTCGGTACGCAAGTCAGAGGAATTGAGGGTATGAAGATCAGCATTGAACGCGGCACCCTTCTTAAAGCCGTTTCGCAGGCTCAGTCCGTTGTAGAACGTCGCAATACAATTCCTATACTTGCCAATGTCCTGATCGAGGCCGAAGGCGATCAGGTCCAGTTCCGTGCCACCGATCTGGATATCGAAGTGGTCGATAAGGCACCCGCACAGGTCGAAAAGGCGGGCGCGACGACCGTCGCGGCAACAACCCTGCATGAGATTGTGCGCAAACTGCCGGACGGTGCGCTGGTGACATTGACTGCTGACAGCGCCGCAGGACGGCTGACAGTTGAAGCGGGTCGGTCGAATTTTTCGCTGGCGACACTGCCAAAAGAAGATTTTCCGGTGATGGCGTCCTCGGAATATCAATCGAATTTCAGCGCGTCGGCAGCATTGCTGCGCCGGTTGTTCGACAAGTCAAAATTCGCCATCTCGACCGAAGAGACCCGGTACTATCTGAACGGTGTGTACATGCATGTGGCGGATGGGTCCGAGGGTGGAAAAGTGTTGCGTTGTGTGGCCACCGATGGCCACCGGCTAGCGAGAATTGACGCAGATTTGCCGGATGGCGCGGCGGATATGCCGGGCGTGATCGTGCCTCGCAAAACAGTGGGCGAGTTGCGCAAGCTGTTGGATGACGACGAGATGGATATCGCCGTTTCGGTCAGTGAAACCAAGGTACGCTTTGCCACGCCGGATATCACGCTGACGTCGAAGGTTATTGACGGCACCTTCCCCGACTACACACGTGTTATCCCACAAGGAAATACCCGCAAGCTTGAAGTGGATGCTGCTGAATTCGCGCAGGCCGTAGATCGCGTGGCGACTGTTTCGTCGGAACGGTCGCGGGCAGTGAAGTTGCAATTGGAAGGCGACAAGCTGATCTTGTCGGTGAATGCTCCTGACAGCGGCGCGGCCGAGGAGGAATTGGCTGTCGCTTACGGGGATGAGCGGTTGGAGATCGGGTTCAACGCCAAATACCTGTTGGAGATTGCGTCTCAGGTGGATCGTGAGAATGCAGTTTTCCTGTTCAACTCGGCTGGTGACCCGACATTGATGCGTGAAGGCAACGATCTGAGCGCTGTATACGTCGTCATGCCGATGCGCGTCTGATCGCGCGGATGCGATGCCTCCGGCGGGAGTATTTTTGAAAAGATGAAGGGAGGGGTCATGGGATTGGCCCTGACCGAGCTAACGGTCTCGCATTTTCGATCTCATAAGCTGGCGCGGTTGTCTCTGGACGGCCGACCGGTTGCCATTCACGGGCCGAACGGGGCCGGGAAGACCAATATTCTTGAAGCGGTGTCGTTGTTTTCGCCCGGTCGCGGGATGCGGCGGGCGAGCGCGGCCGAGATGACCCGTCGGCCCGAGGCGTTGGGTTGGAAACTGTCCGGGTTGCTGGACGCTCAGGGGCAGCGGTTTGAAATCGAAACCTGGTCCGAGGGCAGCGCAGCGCGACAGGTGCGAATTGATGGCAAGTCGGCGACCCAGATCAATCTGGGGAAACTTGCACGGGTAGTCTGGCTGACCCCGTCCATGGACCGTCTGTGGATTGAAGGGGCTGAGGGACGCCGTCGGTTTCTGGACCGTATCGCGCTGAGTTTTGACCCGGCCCACGCCGAAACATCGCTGATTTATGAAAAAGCGATGCGCGAACGTAACCGTCTGCTGAAAGAGCAGATCAGGGACGCGCATTGGTACGCCGCGCTTGAAGGGCAGTTGGCCGAGACGGGGCACCGCATCCATACCGCGCGGTTGAGGTCGCTGGATCTTCTACGGGCGGCGCAGGACCGGGCGGAAACGGTCTTTCCTTCGGCCGAACTGGAGTTGGTGCAAACCGAAGGCGCAATGCCCGAGACAGCGGAAGATTTGCGAGACGCGTTGAGCGAGAGCCGGTTCAGGGATCTGGCAGCGGGCCGAACCCTGGTGGGGCCGCATCGGTCCGACCTGTACGGTGTGTTCGCGGCCAAGGGCGTGCCGGCACGGGAGTGTTCCACTGGTGAGCAGAAAGCGCTCTTGGTGTCGCTGATCCTGTCCAATGCGCGGGCGCTGGCGGCGATGCTGGGCGCACCTCCGATCGTTCTGCTGGATGAGGTGGCCGCGCATCTGGATGCTGGGCGGCGTGCAGCGCTTTATGACGAGATTTGCGCGCTGGGCGCTCAGGCCTGGATGACGGGCACCGGGCCTGAGCTGTTTGCGGAAATGGACGACCGGGCCCAGACGCTGATCGTTACCGACAGCGATCAGGGCTCGGTCGTGACCGCTTAGGCCGGTTCGCTGACTTTGCGTTCCCACAGAAAGCCGCGCATAACCTCGTCCACCGGGGTTTTGGCCATGTGGTTGACGTAGTTCGACATGGTTTTCTGGGCCAGACCCAGCACGACATCCAGAACCGCGCGGTGTGAATAGCCCGCGTCAAAGAACGCCTGAAGCTGGTCTTCGGTCGGGTTGCCGCGGGTTTCCATCACTTGCAGGGTGAAGGTGCGCAGTGCTTCGAGTTTGGCTGAAGGCAACGGAGTTTCGTTACGCAGGGCGTCCGATATCTCGTCCGAGATCTTCATCATCTTGGCGATCCCGGTGTGGGCGGGCACGCAGTAGTGGCATTCGTTTTCCACATTGATGGTCTGCCAGACGACGGTTTTCTCATCATTGTCGAAATCAGTTTGCAGGAACAGGCCGTGCAGAACCTGATAGCCTTCCAGATGCTGAGGGCTTTCGGCCATGACCTTATGCAGGCCGGGCAAGCGACCAAAAGCGGCCTGAGACTTTTGCAGCAGCGGTTTGGACGCTTCAGGCGCGGTTTCGAGGTCGTGAGACGGGAAATTGGCCATGTCGGAACTCCTGTTTCTGGCGCGATGGGTCGTATTTAGGGTTTCTTGAGTGAACGCTCAAGTATATACTTGAGTGAACGTTCAAAAATTGGTGATGCTGATGCCCCGCAAACCCGCATACGATCGTGACGTGTTGATCGCGAAGGCGAAGGATATCTTCTGGCGTCAGGGCTGGGCTGGTACATCGCTGAAGGATCTGGAGCGGGAACTGAAGCTGAAGCCTGGCAGTTTTTATGCGGCGTTCGGGTCGAAAGATGCGCTCTATGCGCTGACGCTGGAGAGTTATACGCAAGAAGGTGTGGCGCGCTTAAAGGCCCTGGCAGAGAGACTGGGTCCGAAGGAGGCGCTGAAAGCGCAGCCCCGATTGGTGATCGAAGCGGTCGAGACCCCGGCAAAGGCCTGCATGTTGGCAAAGACATATGCCGAGTTGAAGGCGAAGGATCATGACCTTGCGGATCAGGCGGCGCATCACATGGCGGAAATGAAAGGCTGTTTCGCTGATCTGTTTCGCAGGGCTCAGGATGCCGGTGAAATCGGGGCGGGACATGATCCGGATCGACTGGCGGCACGGTATCAGTCGGACATTCTCGGGCTGCGATTGTCGGCCGAGCGCAAGGATGTCGACGCGTTGGAAATTGCCGCGGATATCGCTTCTGATATCGATCGTTTGTGATCCCTTTTTCGGGCGGCAAAAAACGATCCGGAACAACACAAAATATTGGGGGATGGCGTGACAATCCCTACCAGAAAACGTATAAGTTACCAAAATAATATAGGTACTGACTGAATGTCCGAAGACGCACAGGCCCCCCAAGAATACGGCGCAGATTCTATCAAGGTTCTCAAGGGCTTGGAGGCAGTTCGCAAACGCCCCGGCATGTATATCGGGGACACGGATGATGGCTCGGGTCTGCACCATATGGTGTATGAAGTTGTCGACAACGGGATTGACGAGGCTTTGGCGGGTCATGCCGACCATGTGACGGTGAAAATTCACGCCGATTCCAGTGTTTCGGTCAGCGACAATGGACGCGGTATTCCGGTGGACATCCACCCGGAAGAAGGCGTGTCGGCGGCCGAGGTCATCATGACCCAGCTGCACGCCGGTGGGAAATTCGACAGCAACTCGTACAAGGTGTCGGGCGGCCTGCACGGTGTGGGTGTTTCCGTGGTGAACGCGCTTTCGGATTGGCTGGAACTGCGCGTCTGGCGCAATGGCAAAGAGCACATCGCGCGATTTGAAGGTGGCGAAACCGTTGAGCACCTGAAGGTTGTTGGCGAATGCGGGGACCGGACAGGAACAGAGGTGCGGTTTCTGGCTTCGACCGACACATTCTCGAACCTTGAATACTCATTCGAGACATTGGAAAAACGCCTGCGCGAACTGGCTTTCCTGAATTCGGGCGTTCGGATCATCCTGATTGACGAGCGTCCGGCGGAACGGCTGGAAACCGAGCTGTTCTATGAAGGTGGGGTCAAGGAGTTCGTCAAGTACCTCGACCGGTCCAAAACCCCTGCCATGTCCGAGCCGATCTATATCAAGGGCGAGCGCGACGATATCGGTGTGGAAATCGCAATGTGGTGGAATGACAGCTATCACGAGTCTGTACTGCCCTT
Source organism: Ruegeria sp. YKSF131 (assembly GCF_059612645.1). NCBI lineage: Bacteria > Pseudomonadati > Pseudomonadota > Alphaproteobacteria > Rhodobacterales > Roseobacteraceae > Ruegeria > Ruegeria sp. YKSF131. Next base: position 60,928 of record NZ_JBXWQZ010000020.1, read on the forward strand.
TACCAACAATATTCCTCAGCGCGATGGCGGTTCCCATGTGGCGGGTTTCCGTGGTGCCCTAACCCGGACGATCAACAACTACGCGCAGTCCAGCGGGATCGCGAAAAAGGAAAAGGTCAGCTTTACCGGTGATGACGCGCGCGAAGGTCTGACCTGTGTGCTGTCGGTCAAAGTGCCTGATCCGAAATTCTCGTCGCAAACCAAAGACAAGCTGGTCAGTTCCGAGGTTCGCCCAGCGGTCGAGGGTCTGATGAACGAAAAACTTGCCGAGTGGTTCGAAGAAAACCCGACCGAGGCCAAGGCGATCGTCGGCAAGATCATCGAAGCTGCACTGGCGCGCGAGGCCGCGCGCAAGGCGCGTGAACTGACCCGCCGCAAAACGGCAATGGATGTGAACTATCTGGCGGGGAAGCTGAAGGATTGTTCCGAAAAAGACCCGTCCAAAACCGAAGTCTTCCTTGTCGAGGGTGATTCAGCCGGAGGGTCGGCGCAAACGGGCCGTGACCGGCTGACACAAGCGGTTCTGCCTCTGCGCGGTAAGATCCTGAACGTGGAACGCGCGCGGTTTGACAGGATGTTGTCCTCGCAAGAGATCGGTAATCTTGTCATGGCTCTGGGCACGGGTATCGGCCGTGATGAGTTCAATATTGAAAAGTTGCGTTACCACAAGATTGTCATCATGACCGATGCGGATGTGGACGGTGCGCACATCCGGACTCTGCTGCTGACGTTCTTCTACCGGCAAATGCCTGAGCTGATCGAAGGTGGGTATCTTTATATTGCGCAGCCGCCGCTTTATAAGGTTTCGCGTGGAAAATCAGAGGTTTATCTGAAAGATCAGGCGGCTCTGGACGATTATCTGGTCAACCAGGGGATCGAGGGCGCCGTGCTGAAACTGGGTTCGGGTGAAGAGATCACCGGGCAGGACCTGGCCCGCGTGGTGGACGAAGCGCGCCAGTTGAAACGCGTTCTGGACGCCTTCCCGACGCACTACCCGCGCCACATCCTGGAACAGGCCGCCGTTGCAGGTGCCTTTGTGCCGGGTGCGGTGGACGCAGACCTGCAAGGGGTGGCTGACAAGGTTGCCGCCCGTCTGGACCTGATCGCGCTGGAGTATGAGCGTGGCTGGCAGGGCCGGATCACACAGGATCACGGAATTCGGCTGGCCCGCATTCTGCGTGGTGTCGAAGAGGTTCGTACCTTGGACGGCCCGATGTTGCGGTCGGGAGAAGCGCGCAAAACAGGCAACTTCACGCAAAGCCTGCAAGAGGTCTACAACACTTCGGCCACGTTGATCCGCCGTGATCGTAGCCAATTGATCCACGGTCCGCTGGACCTGTTGCGCGCCATTCTGGAAGAAGGGGAAAAGGGCCTGTCCTTGCAGCGCTACAAAGGTCTGGGAGAGATGAACCCCGGCCAGCTTTGGGAAACGACTTTGGACCCGGATGCACGCACGCTGCTGCAAGTGCGCGTTGACGATATGGTGGAAGCTGACGATCTGTTCACCAAGCTAATGGGTGATGTTGTCGAACCTCGTCGAGAATTTATCCAGAAAAACGCACTGAGCGTCGAGAATCTGGATTTCTGACGGTTTGTAGGAACCGTCTTTTTGCAGGGTGTTGCGCGACTGCTGGATGACTGATCGAAACTGAATGGTCTCGTCAAAACCGATAATACGCGCTATCGCTTCGCGCTTTCGTCCCTTGGTTTCGTCCAGAAAACCGACGATATCGGCATGCCGCAAGATGATCCGGTCACGGATGAACCATTCCAGCGCGTCGGTGATCGTGCTTTTGCCAGCGGCGTTTTCTCCATAGATCGCAAGGCTTCGATGTTTCTTGGTGAATTTCTGCGGCAACTCAAACCGGGCGCCACGGAAACCGGTGGCTTTGAGGGAACGCAGCTTAAAGCGTCCCGCCTTTTGTCTGACGTCAGCGCCAATGGGACAGTTTAGGTCGATTTGATAAGAGAGGGTTTCTGGCTCATCGTAACCGCCAAGGAGTGGAGATGAGAAAGAAACCCGGAACCAAGCGGAGCCACGGTGAGAAGGTCGTAAAGGACATCCGTCGTGCAACACGCAAACAGTACTCATCCGAAGAGAAGATCCGGATCGTGCTGGATGGCCTCAAGGGCGAGGACAGCATTGCAGAGCTGTGTCGCCGCGAGGGCATAGCGCAGAGCCTCTACTACAGTTGGTCCAAGGAGTTCCTTGAAGCCGGTAAGAAACGCCTTGCCGGTGACACCGCGCGCGCAGCGACATCGACCGAGGTCAAAGATCTGCGCCGCGAGGCTCGCGACCTGAAGGAGGTGGTTGCCGAACAGGCTCTTGAACTGCGGCTGCTCAAAAAAAGCATGATCGGGGATGGGGGCGACGACGAATGAGGTATCCCGCATCTGAGAAGCTGGAGATCATCCGCCTCGTCGAAGGATCGCATCTTCCGACCAGGCGTACGCTGGACAAACTCGGCATCCCCAGAACCACTTTCTATCGCT
>NZ_JBXWQZ010000021.1:0-62954 GCF_059612645.1 Ruegeria sp. YKSF131
TGCCCAAGTGCAAGGCGGATGCGCCGGACAGCCCTCTGATTGCGGCCGCCGGTTGTGCCCTGTTGGCCGGGCAGCGCAAGTCAAACGCCCGCGTTGCCGATGAGTACGAGCACCTGATCACACTGGACCCGCACAATCAGCGTCACATGCGCGCGATGGGCAGCCATCTTTTGCCCCGGTGGTTCGGCAGCTACGCAGAACTGGAATTACAGGCACTGCGCAATGCCGTCCGGACACAGGATATCTGGGGCGCAGGTGGATATACGTGGGTGCAATTCGATGCCATCGCTTTGGACGAAGAGGCCTGCGCACAGGTCGATGTCGAATATTTCCTTGAAGGATTGCGCGATATCGTCGGTCTGCGCCCTGATCAGCAGATGATCAATATGTTGTCGGCCTATTGTGCAATCACCATTCAGAATGGTCACGGGCTGAACGAAAAAGCAGACAATGTCCGCGCCCAGATGCGCGACACCGCAAACTGGCTGATCCGCGATCACCTGACCGAGCTTCACCCCCTGATCTGGGCCCATGCCGCCAACGGGTTCAACAACTCGGTCCGCATCAACTCGCCCGAGCGGTTTGCTGCGCGCGGTCAGCGCGACGCGCTGCGCGCTATCTCGGATCTGTTCCGGGATGAACTGCGCAGCGGCAAGGATGTAACCTTCACACCGTCTGGTCTGCAGTTTTCCAAGAACTGAACGCGTCAGGATTCCCCCTTGCCCCTAGGCCCTGCCGGGCCTAATACGCAGGCTTAGACTTCTGCGGAAATGAGGCGCGCCATGCTCGACCTGACATACGAAATGCCCAAACCCAAAACCATTGCCGGGGCCAAGCACGATTGGGAACTGGTGATCGGGATGGAGGTGCATGCGCAGGTCTCATCCAATGCCAAGCTGTTCTCGGGCGCGTCCACAAAATTCGGGGCCGAGCCGAACTCGAACGTGGCTTTCGTGGATGCGGCGATGCCGGGAATGCTGCCGGTGATCAACGAGTTCTGCGTGGAACAGGCGGTGCGCACCGGGCTGGGCCTGAAGGCGGATATCAATCTGAAATCGGCCTTTGACCGCAAGAACTATTTCTACCCTGACCTGCCGCAAGGTTACCAGATTTCCCAGCTTTATCATCCCATTGTGGGCGAAGGCGAGGTTCTGGTCGAGATGGGTGACGGCACTGCGCGCATGGTGCGGATTGAACGTATCCACATGGAGCAGGACGCCGGCAAATCGATCCACGACATGGACCCGCACATGTCTTTTGTCGATCTGAACCGGACCGGTGTCTGCCTGATGGAGATCGTCAGCCGCCCTGATATTCGCGGCCCGGAAGAGGCCGCGGCCTATATCGCCAAGCTGCGTCAGATCATGCGCTATCTGGGCACCTGCGACGGCAACATGCAGAACGGCAACCTGCGGGCGGATGTGAATGTCTCGATCTGTTTGCCAGGTGCTTATGAGAAGTATCAGGAAACACAGGACTTTTCGCATCTGGGCACCCGTTGCGAGATCAAGAACATGAACTCGATGCGGTTCATCCAGCAGGCCATTGAGGTCGAAGCCCGCCGCCAGATCGCCATCGTCGAAGCCGGTGGCAAGGTCGAGCAGGAAACCCGCCTGTATGATCCGGACAAGGGCGAAACCCGGTCGATGCGGTCCAAGGAAGAAGCGCATGATTACCGCTATTTCCCCGATCCCGACCTGCTGCCGCTGGAGATCGAACAGGCATGGGTGGACGATATCGCCGCCCATCTGCCAGAGCTGCCTGACGACAAAAAAGCGCGCTTTATCAGTGAGTTCGGCCTGACCGACTATGATGCTTCGGTGCTGACTGCCGAAGTGGAATCGGCGGCCTATTTCGAAGAGGTCGCGCAGGGCCGCAATGGCAAACTGGCCGCAAACTGGGTGATCAACGAGCTGTTCGGACGTCTGAAAAAAGAAGACCACGACATCACGGAGTCGCCGGTTTCTCCGGCGCAGCTGGGTGGGATCATTGACCTGATTTCCTCTGATGCTATCTCGGGCAAGATCGCCAAGGACCTGTTTGAAATCGTCTATACCGAAGGCGGTGATCCGGCGCAGATCGTCGAAGATCGCGGAATGAAACAGGTCACCGACACCGGCGCGATCGAGGCCGCTTTGGACGAGATCATCGCGGCCAATCCGGCGCAGGTCGAAAAGGCCAAGGTGAACCCGAAACTGGCGGGATGGTTCGTGGGTCAGGTGATGAAAGCGACCGGCGGCAAGGCCAACCCGAAGGCCGTTAACGATTTGGTCAGCAAGAAGCTGAGTTCCTGAACCTTACATTTTGTACAAGCCTGCCAGTGGCAATTGTCAGGTTTGTACAATCAGATTTCCACGATTTCTTAAGAAATGGGGTCAGCTCATCGGCTTGACTTCGCCTGTGATTGCACCCTTTCTTCCGACCCAGAGAGGTGAGGTATCATGCAGAACAGATTTGATCAGGAACTCGAAGATCGGCTGGTGCGTTACGCGGCGATCGACAGTCAGAGCGACGAGACCTCGGCGACCACGCCGAGCACACAGATACAGTTCGACATGCTGAACCTGCTGAAGCAGGAACTGACCGAGATCGGCGCCAGCGATGTGACGCTGACAGGTGACAGCGTGGTCGTCGCGACCATCCCCGGCACCGCACCCGGCCCGACGGTAGGCTTTCTGGCGCATGTGGATACGGCCCCCCAGTTCAATGCAACGGGCGTCAAGCCGCGGGTGATCAAGGGGTACAACGGTGGCGACATTTCCTTTCCGGACGATCCGGATCTGGTGCTGTCTCCGGACGAGAACCCCTATCTGGCCGAAAAGATCGGACATGATCTGATCACGGCATCGGGTACCACCCTGCTGGGCGCGGATGACAAGGCCGGGGTGTCGATCCTGATGACCATGGCCCGGCATCTGATCGAAAACCCGGATATCCCGCACGGGCCTATCCGCATTGCCTTTACCCCGGATGAAGAGATCGGGCGCGGCGTTACCGAACAGCTGCCCAAGGATCTGGGGGCGGATTTCGCCTATACTCTGGACGGTGCCGAAGTGGGCGAGATCGAATATGAAAGCTTTTCGGCCGACCGTGCCGTGATCCGGATCGAGGGGGTATCAATCCACCCCGGACTGGCCAAGGACAAGATGGTGAACGCAGCCCATCTGGCGGCGAAGATCGTGCAGACCTTGCCGCAGGCCACCATGACGCCCGAAACAACCGATGGCCGCGACGGGTTCATTCATGTCACCGACATGAGCGGTGGATCGTCCGAGATGGAAATCAAGCTGATCCTGCGCGATTTCGAGATGGAGGGCCTTGAGGCGCAACGTGACATCGTAAGGCAGGTCTGTGCCGCCGTGCAGGCCACGGAACCGCGCGCGACCATCACCTGCGATATCAGCCACCAATACCGGAACATGCGCTATTGGCTGGAAAACGACATGACACCGGTTGATCTGGCGCGCGACGCCTGCCGCGAGCTGGGGATCGAGCCGCTGTCGGTGCCGATCCGCGGCGGCACCGACGGGTCGCGCCTGACCGAGTTCGGCACCCCCTGCCCTAACCTGTTCACCGGAATGCAGTGCATTCACGGGCCACTGGAGTGGATATCGGTACAGGACATGGCAGTGGCGACCGAGCTGTGCCTGTCGGTTGTGACCAAGGCGGCACAGGCTGGCGGCAATAATCAGGGCTGAAAACCGCCGGTCGGGCGACGGCCCTTTCACCCGGGGGTCAGCGTGGTAAGTTGGCGCGAACAGGTATTTAGGAACACTTGATGCAGCTTTTTGAGTACAAGGTCGTCCCCGCGCCGCTAAAGGGCGTGAAAGCCAAGGGCGTGAAAACGGCCGAGGGCCGCTTTGCGGTCTCGGTCGAACAGGTTCTGAACCAGATGGCGCAGGACGGCTGGGAATACCAGCGCGCCGAGCTGCTGCCCAGCGAGGAACGCTCGGGCCTGACCGGATCGACCACAAACTGGCGCAATGTGCTGGTGTTCCGGCGGGTCGTGGCCGAGGAAGTCGATGCGTCGGTGATCGGAGACGTACCCGAGTTTGACGACACCCCATTGGCCCAACCGATCCCCGGCCCCGGTGTGGTGGCCGCGCCGAAACCAATTTCGGAAGACGCGAATGAGCCGCCCTTGTCATTGAAAAGCCGGGACCAGGTTGACCAGGACACTGACACCGCGGGCGACAAAAAAGACGCCTGAGACGGATCAGGGTTTGACGTGCGGTTACACCTGCAACACGGTGTGCACCGCAGTTTGAGCAGCCCGCCCGCGGGCAGGTTTGGCGCTGCGGGCGCGATATGTGCTTATCAACCCAGCGAAATCTGTGGCATGTTAACCGGACAACCGGGAGGGACTTTGAAATGGGTATTCGGCAGACACAGGGGCGGGCACGCCTGTATGACAGCATCCTTGATACAGTCGGCGACACGCCCTGTATCCGGATCAACCGGATCGCGCCGGAGCATGTGACCGTTTATGTGAAGTTCGAAGCGTTCAATCCGGCGGGGTCGGTCAAGGACAGGCTGGCGCTGAATATCATTGAGGCGGCAGAACGGGATGGGCGGCTGAAACCCGGCCAGACGGTTGTCGAGGCGACGTCGGGCAATACCGGGATCGGGCTTGCCATGGTCTGTGCGGCCAAGGGATATCCGCTGGTCGTGACGATGGCCGAGAGCTTTTCGGTCGAGCGGCGCAAGCTGATGCGCTTTCTGGGCGCCAAGGTTGTTCTGACCCCCAAGGCGCAAAAGGGGTTCGGCATGTATACCAAGGCCAAGGAACTGGCCGAGGAAAACGGGTGGTTTCTGGCCAGCCAGTTCGAGACTGCCGCCAATGCCGATATTCACGAGAATACGACCGCGCGGGAAATCCTAGCGGATTTCGAAGGCACGCAGCTGGATTACTGGGTCACGGGATATGGCACCGGCGGCACGGTCGCTGGGGTGTCACGAGTGTTGCGCAAGGAGCGGCCCGATACGAAAATCATCCTGACCGAACCGGCAAATGCCGCCATCGTGTCGTCAGGCTATGTGAATACGCGCAATGACGATCACCAGCCCACCGAAAGCCACCCCAATTTCGAGCCGCACCCGATTCAGGGCTGGACGCCGGATTTCATTCCATGGGTCCTTCAGGAAGCCATCGACAACGCCTATTACGACCAGCTGATCCCTGTTCCGGGGCCGCAAGGGATTGAGTGGTCGCGCCGCCTTGCCGCGGAAGAGGGGATATTCACCGGGATCTCGGGCGGGTCGACCTTTGCGGTGGCCATGAATCTGGCGGAAACCGCGGCGCCGGGATCCGTCATGCTGGTGATGCTGCCGGATACGGGCGAGCGTTACCTGTCGACGCCTCTGTTCGAGGGGATCGAAGACGTCATGACGGATGAGGAATATGCGATCTCGGCCTCGACCCCGTCGGCGCAGATGAGCGCGGAATAGGGCGCAGCGTCAGGTTCCGATATCCAGCGCCAGCGCGTGGATGCGGGGCACGATATCGCCCAGCGCCTTGTGCACGGCCCGGTGACGGGCGACGCGGGATTGACCGGCGAATGCGGCGGCGCGGATGCGGACGTTGAAATGGCTTTCGCCGCCTTCCCTGTGACCTGCATGGCCGCGATGGCTTTCGCTGTCGTCGATCACGTCAAGCTCATGCGGGTCAAAGGCGGCTTGCAGGCGGGTTCGGATTTCGTCGGTCACGCTCATTTTTTTGCTCAGCGGCAAAATTTTTGCCGCCCCCCTCTTCTACTTTCGGCTGCTTAGACTAAACTGCTGCCTCCGAGTCGAAAAGATGCGTTCGTGAGGATAGAGCATGGCGAAATCAGACCCCTTCGGATTCGATATGTCCGTTTCCAGCGCCAAGAAAAAGAACCCGCGTGGGCGCCGGGGCATGTCAGGCGCGTCCGAGACCTCGGTCCGGATCTGCGATCACGACGGGTGTGACGAGCCGGGCAAGTTCCGCGCGCCAAAGGCACCGGATGTTCTGGATGACTATTTCTGGTTCTGCCAGCAGCACGTGCGCGAGTATAACCAGAAGTGGAACTTCTTCGATGGCACCACTGAGGCCGAGCTGAACGCGCAACGCTCGAAGGACAAGGTTTGGGAACGTGAGACCAAGCCGATGGGAGACCCGGAGGCGCGCGCCTGGGCCCGTCTGGGCATTGAGGACCCGCATCAGGTTCTGGGCGCCAACAGCACGCAGAACAAGGGGCGCACCTCGGGTGGTGGCGGACGTCGCCTGCCCCCCACTGAACGCCGTGCAATCGAGATTCTGGAAGCCCATGACAGCTGGTCCAAAACCGAAGTGCGCAAGGCGTACAAGAAGCTGATCAAGGTGCTGCATCCGGACATGAACGGCGGCGACCGGTCGCAGGAAGAGCAGTTGCAAGAGGTCGTCTGGGCCTGGGACCAGATCAAGGACAGCCGGAATTTCAAGTAGGGCCGCCGTCAGTCGCCAGCTGTTTACACAGTTTGAACGGATTGTGAGGATGCTGTCTGGAAACCTGTTTCAATTCCCGCAATAGTAGTGGGAATTGAAACAGTGCTTTTCCCGGAGCAACCGCTGTGCGTATGCCTTTCTTTTTGTTGCTTGCCTCACTTTGTGGGCTGGTCGTGGCGCAGTTCTATCCAACCGAGATGGACTGGCTGTTCCTTTTGGCCCTGCTTTGTGTGTTCGCCAGTACGATCCTTCTGATCCGGGCCTGGTTCGGCTGGCGCAGGGCCAACACATGGATCATCGTGGACGGGTCGAACGTGATGCACTGGAAAGACGGCGCACCAGATCTGGCAACGTTGCGGCAGGTTCTGGCCAGCCTGAAGCAAGCCGGGTTCAAACCGGGCGTCGTGTTCGATGCGAACGTCGGGTACAAGGTCGAAGGGGAATACATGAACGACCGGGCGCTGAGCCGCGCCCTGGGCTTGCGGGCCAAGCGGGTCATGGTCGCGCCCAAAGGCACGCCGGCAGATCCGTTGATCTTGCAGGCGGCGCGGGACAGCAAGGCACGTATCGTTACAAATGACATGTTCCGGGACTGGGAGGACGAGTTTCCGGATGTGTTGAAAGCGGGTCGTCTTGTGAAAGGCGGTTTTCGCAAGGATGAGCTTTGGTTTTCGCTTTGACCACGCGACCATAGCTTTACGCATCGATCCGGGTTTCGTAGCGTTCAGGGATGACACTGACGTGGCCTTGCCCCGACAGAACAGTTTTGGATGCAAGGACCGTGGCACGCAAAGAGCAGAAACCACCAAAAGCCAAGATCCCGCCGGATCATCCGTTTTCTGACATCGTCAGCGATGCGTACAGGGTTTTCGCCTATCCAAAGCCGAGCAGTATCGAGGTTTGCGAAGGCTGCTGCATGGACGCCGATATTGAGGCGGACTTCTTCACGCCGTCCATTGCCGAGCTGCCCCTGCATTACGTTCAGGATTGGTTCTTCGCCGCTTGTGATCCCGCGGGGATAGCCCGCGAAACATGGGGGTACCTACTGCCCCGGATCCTTGAGATTCTGTCTGTGGACGAAGACCCCGCCAGTGTTGGGCTGGAGGTGAGCCTGAACCGGTTTGAAACCGGTAACCCGGATAACTGGTCACCCGAGGAATGGCAGATTCTGGACCGGTTCCAGCGCGCGTATCTGAAACGCGAGATGGCACGGGAACGCGGCTGTCTGGACGATACGCTTTGCATGTTCGCCCTGGCAGGGTGGCCGCTGGAGTCGCTGTTCGAACAGGTCGCCGCAAGCCCGGATACCGAATTGGTGCTGCGCCTGTGGCGCGATTGGTGTGCATATTGCGTTCCGGGGCGAGACTCGATCTGGATCACCGCGTTCTGGAACAGCCCGGGCAATACGCGAGCCTTTGAGTTTTACACCTCGGAAGCGATGCACGACAGGATGACCCGCATCGCGTTCGCCGAGGACACTCCGGAGGATATCGCGGAAAAGGCGCTGGCTGTGGCCAGTGTTATCGAGACCCATGCCGATTGGGGCATAGGCGGGTTGAACGGCCCATAATGCCCGTGCCATGCGCGAATGATGTTGGGTCGATGTCCCGGAGGATGAAGGCGTCAAACCTTGTTCGGTTGATCCCCGATTAGCAAATTCTGCACTTATGCAGTTAACAGCGGGGCGTGATCCGGGCGCGCACCAACAGCGGCGCCACGATTTCCGTTATGTGGGCCTAGTCTGCGAACATGTCTCGCAACGCGCGTGCCTCACGCCCGGTCAGGCAGCTTAGGCACGTTTGGGGGTGCGGTCCTGCGTCTGAAAGTAACCCCGGAAAGAGCGCGCGCAGTTCCTCGACATCGTCGCGATGCAGTGATTTCAGCGCCATATCGCCCGGAAACAGGCTTTCGCTTTGCAGGCCGTGCGAGGTGAGGATCACATGTTCGGCGCAGGCGATGTGGTAATATGTCACCGCTTCGCCCGTCGTCACCTGCCGGATGGTATCATCGTTGACCAGATGAATGGCCGCGCAGAACACGCTTGGTGCGCCAAAATATAGCTCGGCCCGCCAGCCCCCCAGCACGACCCGGTGTTGCGGAGAAAGGTAAAGATCCCTGTCCGGCAGGCCCTTGCCCATCGCATCGCGCCGGATGCAAACCGGGTTGAATTGGGGCCGGACGCGCAGGATTTGCGCGCTGAGCGTTCGTTTGCCGATCCATTCGATGGGCAGCGTGGTCCCACCGGCCACGCAAACCCGATCGCCCACGGCCAGATCTTCGACCGGACGCGGGCCGCGATCCGTTTCGATCAGGGTGCCCGAGACAAAACAGGGTGGATCGGTCGGGTTCAGATCAACCGGGGTGATCTTCCAGTTGCCTGTGGTCATCGGGCCTGTTGGGTTATTGGCATCCCAGGCGTAGATCTGCCCGCCGACCTGAATGAACTCTCCGGATTCCCCGGTTCCGCGATAGTTTCCCTGGCCAAGATAGGTGTAGGGCTGGAAGGTCGTGCCCCCATCAAACGACACCATCGAACCGCTGATGATCGCGGGTTGTGTCGTGTTCTGGACGATGAGATCGTTCTGGCCCGTCGTATTGACGGTGTGGAGAAGAGCGTTAAATGCCACCGGGAGTCACCGCGGCTTTGCAGGCAATTTCTAACGTCTGCCTGTCATTCGACACGGAGCGACACCCCGGTAAGGCCTGCGCTTGGCATTCCTGCTTCACCAACACCCGATCACTTACAAAACGCCCCATAAGACCATATTATATGCCTGATAAGGTCATCCTCTACAACATGTAGATTGTTGAATACCTACCTGCGTGCAGCCTTTCGGACACATGGTTTGGCGGGTGCGTCCGAATAGCAGCACTGTCATTGTTGATGAACGCGGCTTGATCTGCGTCTTGTACCCATCGCGACCAAGGATCGTCCGCGCGTCAATAGGGCCAGTTTGAAAGAAAAACCTGCTCACCTTTCGGAGCGGGCCGCTTTCCCTTGCCCTTGTCCGCAATATGTTGCACCACACACGGGTTCAAACCCGGTGAGCGGGGCAAAGGATAAGGACAAGGCGCATGGCTGACGGATCGATCGATGTAAACGCAAAACCCACCGAAGATATCTCGGTCCGTGACGTATTTGGCATTGATACGGACATGAAGGTCAAAGGGTTTGCCGAAGCCACCGACCGTGTGCCCGTGATCGACCCGACCTACAAGTTTGACCCCGAGACAACATTGGCGATCCTGGCGGGCTTTGCCCATAATCGCAGGGTGATGATTCAGGGCTATCACGGCACCGGCAAATCGACCCATATCGAGCAGGTCGCCGCCCGTCTGAACTGGCCCGCTGTGCGCGTGAACCTGGACAGCCACATCAGCCGGATTGACCTGATCGGCAAGGACGCAATCAAACTGCGCGATGGCAAGCAGGTGACCGAGTTCCACGAAGGTATCCTGCCCTGGGCCCTGCGCAACCCCGTGGCCATCGTGTTCGACGAATATGACGCAGGCCGCGCCGACGTGATGTTCGTGATCCAGCGGGTGCTGGAACATGATGGCAAACTGACCCTGCTGGACCAGAACGAGATCATCACGCCGAACCCGTGTTTCCGCCTGTTTGCCACCGCAAACACCGTGGGTCTGGGCGATACCACGGGGCTGTACCACGGCACGCAGCAGATCAACCAGGCACAGATGGACCGCTGGTCGCTGGTCTCGACCCTGAACTATCTGAGCCATGATGCCGAGACGATGATCGTGCTGTCGAAGGCGCCGCATTACAACACCGCCGAGGGCCGCAAGACCGTCAGCCAGATGGTCACCGTGGCCGATCTGACCCGGACCGCCTTCATGAATGGCGACCTGTCCACCGTCATGAGCCCGCGGACCGTGATCAACTGGGCGCAAAATGCCGAGATCTTCCGCAACGTGGGCTATGCTTTCCGCCTGTCGTTCCTGAACAAGTGCGACGAGTTGGAACGTCAGACCGTTGCCGAGTTCTATCAGCGCTGCTTTGACGAGGAATTGCCGGAAAGCGCGGCGAGTGCGAGCTTGGGCTAAGCGCCCGGATTGCGCCCGTTCCGGGCGCAATGCCTCCGGCGGGGATATTTTTGGCCAGATGAAGTCGGATCCGTTATTGTTTTCCGCGCCGGGCAGGTCACTTTGATGAGGGCTTAAGGACATGGCACAGAAGAACGACAACCCTGCCGATCCCTTCAAGAAGGCCTTGGCCGAGGCCACCAAGGTCATGGCTGATGATCCTGAACTGAACATTTCATACACCGTCGATCCGTCGGGCTTGTCGGGCGAGTCGATGCGGCTGCCGCAGGTGTCTCGGCGTATGACGCGGGAAGAGGTTCTACTGGCGCGCGGCACGGCGGATGCTTTGGCGTTGCAGCGCCGGTATCATGATGATGCAACCCATGCGCGCTATGCGCCTCCGGGGGATATGGCGCGGGACTTGTACGAGGCGATGGAGACGGCGCGTTGCGAGGCGATGGGTGCGCGGGATATGCCCGGCACTGCCAGCAACATAGACGTCAAGATCGGGCATGAGGCGATCCGGCGCGGCTATGACCAGTGCAAGCAGCCTGCCGATGCGCCCTTGTCGGTGGCGGCGGGCTATCTGATCCGGCATCTGGCCACCGGGCGCGATCTGCCGCCTGCGGCCGAGAACATCATGAACCTGTGGCGCGGGTTTATCGAGGAACAGGCCGGTGGCGTGTTGGAGAACCTTGATGACGTGCTGTCGGATCAGGCGGAGTTTGCCAAGTTCGCGCGGCAGATGATCAAGGATCTGGGCTATGGCGATCAGCTGGGCGATGACCCCGACGAGTTGGACGACGATCAGGAAGATCAGGCCGAGGACGACGCCGAGGAACAGCCCGACCCCGACAGCACCGGTCAGGATGATCAGGAAGATCAGGACGCGGATGCGACGCCTGAGCAGACGCAGGAAGAGCAGCAGGATCAATCTCAGGCGCAGGTCTCGATGGATGAGATGGCCGAGGATGAGCTGGGTGACGAGGCGGAGATGCCGGATGGCGAAGCGCCGCTGGAGCCGCCTGCCCCGCCGCCCGCATCCGAGGCCGACCCGGATTACAAGGTCTATCTGAGCACGCATGATGAAGAGATTGCGGCCGAAGATCTGGCCGAGCCTGCGGAACTGGAACGGCTGCGGGCCTATCTGGATCAGCAGCTTGAACCTTTGAAAGGGGCGGTTTCGCGCCTTGCCAACAAGTTGCAGCGCCGATTGCAGGCGCAACAGAATCGCAGTTGGGAGTTCGACCGCGAGGAAGGCATTCTGGATGCGGGCCGTCTTGCGCGCGTTGTGGCAAACCCCACCACACCGCTGAGTTTCAAGGTCGAGAAGGATACCGAGTTCCGCGATACGGTGGTGACGCTGTTGCTGGACAATTCGGGGTCGATGCGGGGGCGTCCGATCTCGATCGCGGCCATTTGTGCCGATGTTCTGGCGCGGACGCTGGAGCGCTGCAATGTGAAGGTCGAGATTCTGGGCTTTACCACGCGGGCGTGGAAAGGCGGACAGGCGCGCGAGGCATGGCTGAACGATGGCCGCCCGCAGCAACCCGGCCGCCTGAACGACCTGCGCCATATCATCTATAAGGGCGCCGATGCCCCATGGCGGCGGGCGCGGCCCAATCTGGGTCTGATGATGAAAGAGGGCCTGCTGAAGGAAAACATCGACGGTGAGGCGCTGGAATGGGCGCATCGCCGGATGATCGCGCGGCGCGAGCAGCGCAAGATTCTGATGGTGATTTCGGATGGAGCTCCGGTTGATGATTCAACGCTGAGCGTGAACCCCGCCAACTATCTGGAGAAGCACCTGCGCGATGTGATTGCCATGGTGGAAAAGCGCAAGATGGTCGAGCTGCTGGCGATTGGCATCGGTCATGATGTGACCCGGTATTACGACCGTGCGGTGACGATCACCGATGTGGAACAGCTGGCTGGTGCGATGACGGAACAACTGGCGGCTTTGTTCGACAGTGATCCACGCGCGCGGGCGCGGGTGATGGGGATGAAAAAGGTCGGCTAGGCTGGCCTTGCCTCCGGCGGGAGTATTTCCCAAAAGATGAAAAGGCGGCGATATCGACCGCCCGGCTGAGGGAGGAGTAGTATGTTCCAGTCCTTTGAGGTGACCGCGCGGCCCGAGCAGGGGCCACCGCGTCTGGCTGCGTTGCGCGCTGAGCTGGTGCGCGAAGGGTTGGACGGGTTTCTGATCCCACGGTCGGATGCGCACCAGGGCGAGTATGTGGCCCCGCGGGATGAGCGTCTGGCCTGGTTGACCGGGTTTACGGGATCGGCCGGGTTCTGTGCTGCGCTGACCGACATGGCTGGTGTGTTCATCGACGGGCGGTATCGCACGCAGGTCAAGGCGCAGGTCGCGGATGTGTTCACGCCGGTGCCGTGGCCTGACGTGAGCCTGAGTGCATGGCTGAAAGAGCAGTTGCCCGGTGGAGGCAAGGTCGGTTTCGACCCATGGCTGCACGCGGCAGGGCAAATCTCGGCCGCGCTTGACGAGCTTGAGGGCACAGGCATCGAACTGGTGCGCTGCGACAATCTGGTGGACCGGATCTGGGCAGACCAGCCTGAACCGCCGATGCAGGCCGTCAAGGCGCATCCGATCGAGTTTGCGGGTGAAACCGCTGACAGCAAGATTGCCAGACTGGCCGCAGACCTGCGGCAGGCCGGGCGAAAGGCCGCAGTAATCACATTGCCGGATTCGATCATGTGGCTGCTGAACATCCGGGGATCGGATATCGCTTACAACCCCGTGGCCCACGGGTTTGCGATCCTGCATGACGACGGCAGGGTCGAGCTGTTCATGGCTGCGGCAAAACTGTTGGACGTGCAGGATCATCTGGACCCGAAGGTAACGGTGCGCCACCCTGCGGAGTTTCTGGATGCGGTGGCAGTGCTGGACGGTGCGGTGCAGGTGGATCTGAGCACGGTGCCGCAGATCGTGGCAGACGCGTTGGGCGATGCCATGGTGGATGGCGGCGACCCCTGTGCCCTGCCCAAGGCCTGCAAGAACCCGGCCGAAATCGCGGGCAGCGCCGAGGCGCATTTGCGCGATGCGGTGGCGGTGGTCGAAACCTTGTGCTGGCTGGACGCACAGCCCCCCGGCAGCCTGTCCGAGACGCAGGTGGTCACGCGGCTGGAAGAAAACCGCCGCAGGGACAATGTGTTGCAGGATATCTCGTTCGATACCATTGCCGGGACAGGCCCGAACGGCGCGATCATGCATTACCGCGTGACGGACGAGACCGACAGCCGGTTGCAGGATGGTCATCTGCTGGTGCTGGACAGTGGCGGGCAATATCTGGATGGCACCACCGATATCACGCGGACGCTTGCCATCGGCTCTGTCGGGGCGGAGGAAAAGACCTGCTTCACCCGCGTGCTGAAGGGCATGATTGCCATGTCGATGCTGCGCTGGCCCACAGGGCTGGCCGGGCGCGACATCGAATGCGTGGCCCGCACGCCGCTATGGGCGGCGGGGCAGGACTTCAACCATGGTGTCGGACACGGCGTCGGGGCCTATCTGAGCGTGCATGAGGGGCCGCAACGCCTGTCGAAGGTCAGCCATGTCCCGCTGCAACCCGGCATGATCTTGTCGAATGAGCCGGGATATTACCGCGAGGGCGCTTTTGGCATCCGCATAGAAAACCTTGTGGTGGTGGAAGAAGCTCCGGCCCTGCCCGGTGGCGACGTGGAACGCGCGATGCTGTGCTGGCGCACCCTGACATTTGTGCCAATTGACCGCAGGCTGATCATGGTGGATATGTTGACGCCTGACGAACGCGGCTGGCTGAACGCCTATCATCGCGACGTCGCGGAAAAAATCCGCCCAAGGCTGGGACATGACGCGCAACTGTGGTTGGATGCCGCAACTGCGCCGATCTGACACCCGCCTGTTACATAGAACGGGCAGAGGAGAGGCCCCAATACGTCGACGGAAGGAATAGAAATGACTGAGATCACGATCCAAAAAGCACCGGGCAAATGGACTGTCCGTTCGGGCGGTGCGATTCTGGGCGAAACGAGCAACGCGCTGGAACTGCACGAAGGCGACAAAGCTCCGGTGATTTACTTTCCGCGCGGCGATGTTGCGATGGCGTTTCTGGATCAGACCGACAAGGTGACGCATTGCGCCGGCAAGGGCGACGCGACGCATTTTTCCATCGTCAACAAATCCTCGGTGACCGAAAACGCGGTCTGGAGCTATGAAGACCCGATTTCCACCGTGGCCGAGATCAAGGGATACCTGGCATTTTATCCGGTGGACTCGGTGAAGGTGGAGCAGATTTAGAGGCGCCGGACAGGGTTTCAGCGGAGGTTTCCGGAACGCTTGTCCCGGTCGCGGGCGCCTTACGAATGTTCCTCGGCCGCGGTGGCTGCAAGGGCCCGGTTGTAAGCCTTGAGCGCGTCGACATGGTAGAGCGCGCCAACCGGTGTCTCGGACCCGTCCTGTTCCAGAACGATAACCGGAATGCAGGGAATGTCGTCGCGGTCGAAATAGGGCATCGCGGCCTCAAGCGTGGCGCTGGCCTGAATGCACAGGCCCTGTTTGATCAGGGCTTGCGCCTCGTCCGCAGTGATCGACCGTTGATCCCCGAGCGGACGCATTACCGCCCCGGCACGGAGCATTGCCAGCAGATAGGCCTGCGGCCCGGCGGCCAGATGGACATCGCGGCGTTCCAGCTGGGTCAGGAAGAACGACCTGTCCACCAGGCGTGAGGCCAGCGCCGTGGACATGGACACACTGACCATAACAGCAAGGCCGATCTGCCAGTCGCCGGTCAGTTCAAACACGATCAGAGTGGTCGAGATCGGGGCACCCAGCACCGCCGCGGCCACCGCGCCCATTCCGGCAAAGGCATAAAGTGTGTGCGTGCCGGACACATCCGGCAGCAGCCCTGTGGCGATCAGTCCGAACGCCAGCCCGGTCAGCGCGCCGATCATCAGGGACGGTGAAAACACTCCACCCCCCATGCGCCCGCCCATGGTGATCGCCACGGCGATTGTCTTGGTCACCGCAAACAGGATCGCGGTTGTCAAAACCAGATCGCCGGTTAAAGCGCGGATCGTAGTCTGGTAGCCCACGCCGATGATATGCGGGAACCAGATCGCCATCAGCCCCAGCATCGCGCCGGACACGGCCGGTCGCAGCCAGCCCGGAATGGACAGGCGGTTCTGGATATGGCTGCCGATATCTTCAGCAAAGAAGATCGATCGCATCAGCAGCAGCGCGACAAAGCCGCAGATCAGGCCGAGGATCAGGAAGGCGGGAAGTTCGACATAGAATTGCAGCGATCCGGGCGTTTCCAGCGTGAACTCGGTAACGTCGCCATATTCGAGGCGGTTGATCACCGTTCCGGCGACCGAGGCGATGACGATCGGGGCAAAGGCATGCACGGCGAAGTGGCGCAGCACGACCTCGAGCGCGAACAGGGCACCGGCGATGGGGGCGTTGAAGCTGGCTGATACGGCGGCGGCGACAGCACAGCCCAGCAAGTCGCGGCCCGTGATCCCGTCGGCATGGATACGGTTGCTGACCCAGGTGGAAATCACCCCGGCCATATGCACCACGGGGCCTTCGCGGCCCGTTGACCCCCCGGAACTGAGCGTGATCAGCGAGGCAAAGAACGAGGCGATGCCGGCCTTGACCTCGACCCGCCCGTCGGTGATGGCGGACCCTTCGATCACATCAGCGACGGACCTGACGCGCCCGTCATTGGTGAACCGGTTCAGGATCAGGCCCACGACCAGCCCACCGATGATCGGGATGATCAGGATCATGAACCACGGCAGTTTCTCGGCATGGCTGTGCAGCAGCAGGACGTCGTCGGTGTCATAGAGATAGGCCTGCGACGCACGGATGGCTTTGCGGAACCCAAGCGCCATGAAACCGGCGGCGATACCGATGACCAGTGCGATGAACCAGAACTGGATCTGGCTTGGCCCCCGGCGCAGCATCACCCGCCACGCATCCTTGATCGCGGCCAGAGCCTGATTGAGCTGGTTGCGCAGAACGGTGCGGGTCGACTGGGTCATTGGCCCTCGGGGATCATCACGTAACCCTTAGTAAGCCACGGAGCACCCTAATAAAAGTGAGATAGCGACAGTGTGAGGCCAATTCGTGCCACGGGCGCATCAGGCCTGCAGCAGGGCCCGGGCGGCGGCGCGGGCCTCGTCCGTGATGGTGTCGCCCGCCACCATGCGCGCAATCTCGTCCACCCGGTCGGGTTGGGCCAGAGGGATGACGGTGGACAGGGTTTGCCCGTCCGTTACCTGTTTCTGCACCCGCCAGTGATGCGCCGCACGCGCGGCGACCTGCGGAGAATGGGTGACAACCAGCACCTGCCCGCCCTGCGCCAATGACGCGAGCCTGCGACCGACCGCATCGGCAGTGGCCCCGCCAACGCCGCGATCAATCTCGTCAAAGATCATCGTGCGGGCGCTGTCATCGCCCGACAGGCACACTTTGAGCGCCAGCAGGAAGCGGCTGAGTTCACCCCCCGAGGCGATCTTGTTCAGCGGCCCCGCAGGCGCGCCCGGGTTGGTGGCCACGGTAAAGGCCACCGCGTCGGTCCCTTCGGGGCCGGGTTCAGCCGGGGTGAGTTCGGTCCGGAACACCGCGCGTTCCATTTTGAGCGGAGCCAGTTCCGCCATGACGGCAGCGTCCAGCCGCCCGGCAGCCGCCGTGCGGGCCGCGCTTAGGTCGGCGGCGGCATTGTCATAAGCCTTTCGTGCCGCGTCCACGGCGGCACGCCTGTCCGCCAGGTCGGCATCGCCTGCTTCCAACTGGTTGAGGCGGGTGCGCAGAGTGTCGGCAAACGCGCCCAGGTCATCCGGGGCCACGTCATGTTTGCGGGCCAGTGCGCGGATGGCAAACAGGCGTTCTTCGGCCTGTTCCAGTTCCGACGGGTTGAAGTCCAGCGCCTGAAGGCAGGCGTTCACGCCATCCTGCGCCTCGCCCAGTTCAATCATCGCGCGCCCCAGCGCGGCAATCGGTTCGTCCAGCTGACCACCTGCGTTGCCAGACACGCCTTCCAGCCAGCGGATAGCGTCGGACATCGCCCCTTCGGCACCGTCCCCGGTCAGCATGGCATAGGCGCGGGCGACATCATCGCGGATACGCTCGGCCCCCTGCATCATGCGGCGGCGGGCATCAAGTTCGGCATCCTCACCGGGCTGAGGATCAAGCTGGTCCAGCTCGGAAACCGCGTGGCGCAGGAAATCTTCCTCACTTCGGACGGCCGCCAGCGCGGCCTCTGTCTCGGCCAGTGCCTTGCGGGCGCGTGACATGTCGGCCCAGGCCGCACGAACGGATGTCAGCCGGTCCGAGACCCCGGCGAAATCGTCCAGCATGGCCCGGTGGCCGCGCGGGTTCAGCAACCCGCGGTCATCATGCTGGCCGTGCAGTTCGATCAGGGTTTCCGACAGTGCGCGCAGCACATCGCCCGAGCAGCGACGGTCATTGACCCAAGCGGTCTTGCGCCCTTCGGCGGTGTTGACCCGGCGCAGGATCAGCTCATCCCCGCCTGGCAGGCCCGCTTCGGACAATATCGCATGTGCGGGATGATCGGCGGAAAGCTCGAACTCGGCCACAACCTCGCCCTGTGCCGCACCTTGCCGTACCAGTTCCGCACGCCCGCGCCAGCCCAGAACAAAGCCCAGCGAATCCAGAAGGATCGACTTGCCCGCGCCGGTTTCACCGGTCAACGCATTCAGGCCCGGCTGAAAACTGAGTTCCAGCCGGTCGATGATCAGCATGTCGCGGATATCAAGGGCGCGCAGCATCGGGTCTTCAGCGTCCCAAGCCTAATGCCATGGCGATTACAACCACTCACCCTTGATGGTCTGACGATAGATCGTGCTGAGCCAGTTGTTGCCACGGCTCTTGAGCTGAAGCCCGCGTGAGGTCAGCAGCTTGTACGCATCGTCATACCATTCCGAGGATTGGTAGTTGTAGCCAAGGATGGCACCTGCGGTTTGCGCCTCATCCAGCAGGCCGAGGGAAAGATAAGCCTCGACCAAACGATAAAGCGCTTCGGCGGTGTGGGACGTGGTCTGGAAATCCTCGACCACGACGCGGAAGCGGTTGATGGCCGCGGCAAAGTGATCCTGACGCAGGTAATAGCGCCCGATCTCCATCTCTTTGCCGGCCAGATGGTCAAAGGCCAGATCGAATTTCAACACTGCCGAGGTGGCATATTCGCTGTCGGGATAAACCTCGATCACGGTGCGCAGCGATTGCAGCGCCTGAAAGGTCAGCCCCTGATCGCGCCCGACCTCGTCAATCTGGTCGTAATAGCTGAGCGCCAGCAGATACTGGGCATAGGCCGCGTCTTCGTCCGTTGGATAGAAGTCGATATACCGCTGGGCCGCGGCCCGGCTTTCTTCGTAGTTCTTGTCGGAGTGGAACGAGAACGCCTGCATGATCAGCGCACGCTTGGCCCAGTCTGAATAGGGATACAGACGCTCAACCTCGGAGAAATACCAAGCCGCGTCATCCGAGCGATTCTGCGACAGTTCGTATTCGCCACGGGTGTAGATCTGTTCCGGTGTGAACCCTTCCAGATTCTGTTCCCGGTCCGCGCCCTTGTTGCCGAAAAGGCCGCCCCCGTTACCGCATGCCGTCAAAACTGCTGCCAGAAGAACCGCGCCTGCGAATCTGACTGCCGCTTTGCTGCCAACCATACCGCCCATCCTTGTCGTCTTACTTAATGGGGTTCGCCCCGAATTGAGCCATGGTCTAGCACAGAATATTCCGGTGCAAAACGCCTTATGCAACATCTGGCGCAAATGTCGTCAGAGTTGATCTGATCAGGCGACTTCGGGAATTTCGTTTACGATCAAGCCCTGCCCGGGCAGGCGTGCGGCCTGTTCCGGCGTGCACAGAACCGGGCGCACCGCGCCGGGCGTTTCAAACAGATTGCGCAGCAATGTGTTGGTCAGCGAATGACCCGACTTGTCGCCCGTGAAACGGCCCAGAATCGGCCCGCCTGCCAGATAGAGGTCACCCAGAGCATCCAGCATCTTGTGGCGCACGGCTTCGTCGACGCGGCGGAACCCGCCGGGCGTCAGAACCTCGCTGCCCTGCACGACCACGGCGTTATCCAGAGTACCGCCCAGGGCCAGCCCGTGTTCGCGCATGGCTTCAACATCAATGCGGCGGCAGAAGGTGCGGCAATCGCTGAGTTCGCGCGCGAACGACCCGTTGCGCATATCCAGCGTCTTGGTCTGGCTGCCGATTGCGCTGTCTTTGAAATCGATGTGGAAATCGATGATCAGCCCATCCGCAGGTGCGATCCTTGCGCTGGCCCCTTCACGCGATGCGGTGACGGTCTTCAGCACCTCATAGGCCAGCACCGGGCTGGCCTGACGGCGCACGCCTCGGGCCATGATGCCGCGTACGAAATCGATCGAAGACCCGTCCATGATCGGAACTTCGGGGCCGTCGATTTCAATCAGTGCGTTGTGAACGCCGCACCCGGCCAAAGCTGCCATGATATGTTCGATGGTGGATACCGACACCCCGGCATCATTCACCAGACGGGTGCAAAGCGGGGTCCGTTCGACCACGTGATAGATCGCCGGGATCATCGCATCGCCCAGATGGATATCCGTCCGTTTGAACCAGATGCCATGACCAGCTGCTGCCGGTTTCAGGATCATGGTCGCAGGCTTGCCGCTGTGCAGCCCGACGCCTTTAAACGTGACCGGAGATTTGAGCGTATGTTGCAAAATGGGCCTCGGCGAGTGGTGTCCAGCCTGCTGGGGCTGTGTTGGACACTCAGTTAAGGAAGCCCGCGTCAAGGCTCAACTCACTCTTTGTAACCGAATGAAACATGTATGTAACAGATCGGCAAAACCCTGCTTACCCGTTCGTAAGCCACTGTTTTAAAAAGAATTAGGGCCGCCAAATGGCGACCCCGTGAGTGGATTTTGTTACCGCGATCAGTTGGCCTGACGGCGCAGGAAGGCTGGAATTTCGATACGATCCTGATCCGGGTCGGCCTCATCGTGAATCGGTGCCGTGGCCTCGGACTGGCGCAGAACGGGCTGCTGACGCGGCGGATGGGCCGGTGTATCAGAGGCGTGCCCGGTCATCCGGTCGATCAGCCGATTGAAGCCAAACCGCGAGCGTTCTTCGGGTTCGTGATGCGAAACCGCCGCTTGCGGGCGGGGCGCTGCGGCGCGCTGAGCTGCCGAGGGAACCTTCTGAACCGCTGCCTGCAAACGCTGGAGCGCTTCGGGCGACGGGGTGCCTGCGACAGGCGCGCGCGGGGCAACAAAAGCCTCGGGCGCCGGTTCTATTTGCTCGGGCTGCGGCTCGAATTCGGCGACGCGCGGCTGATAGGCCGGTGGCGGCAGATCGTCCTCATCCCGTTCATCAAACGGCTGGAACTTCGGCTGGGCGGGCTCTTCCGCGGCTTCAAACAACGAAGGTTCGCGGTCCTCTTCCATCTGCGGCGCGGGCTCTGCCATTTCGGCGGCTGCGGGCGCTTCTTCGCGACCGTATTCTTCGGCCGAAACGGTGCGGGTCAGCGGCTCGGACATCGAGCGGCGCGCGACCGGAATATCAGCCGTTTTTTCGGTGGCGTCGATGCCGGTCGCAACAACCGACACGCGCATGCCGCCTTCCATCGCGGTATCCAGCGTCGAGCCGACGATGATGTTCGCCTCGGGGTCCACTTCCTCGCGGATGCGGTTGGCGGCTTCGTCCAGCTCGAACAGGGTCAGGTCGTGCGAACCGGTGATGTTGATCAGTACACCCTTGGCGCCCTTGAGGCTGATTTCGTCCAGCAGCGGGTTGGCGATGGCTTTTTCCGCCGCCTGAATGGCGCGGTCTTCGCCAGTTGCCTCACCGGTGCCCATCATGGCTTTGCCCATCTCGTCCATCACGGCGCGTACATCCGCAAAGTCGAGGTTGATCAGGCCCGGACGCACCATCAGGTCGGTTACGCCTTTGACACCCTGATACAGGACATCGTCGGCCATCGAGAACGCCTCGGTAAAGGTAGTCTTTTCATTGGCGAGGCGGAACAGGTTCTGGTTCGGAATGATGATCAGCGTGTCGACGACCCTTTGCAGTGCCTCAACACCGTCCTCGGCCTGACGCATCCGCTTGGCACCTTCGAACTGGAAGGGCTTGGTTACGACACCCACGGTCAGCACGCCCAGCTCACGCGCGGCCTGCGCGATGATCGGAGCGGCGCCGGTGCCGGTGCCGCCACCCATGCCCGCGGTGATAAAGCACATATGCGCGCCTGCCAGATGGTCGACGATCTGTTCGATGCTTTCTTCGGCAGCCGCGGCACCCACGGCCGGACGGGCCCCTGCCCCCAAACCTTCGGTGACCTTCACACCCAGTTGCACCCGCGCCGAGGACTGGCTTTGCTGCAGCGCCTGCGCATCGGTGTTGGCGACGACAAAATCGACGCCGTCCAGCTGTTTTTCAATCATGTTGTTGACAGCGTTACCGCCCGCACCGCCAACGCCAAATACTGTAATCCGAGGCTTCAGTTCGTCTTGCCCGGGCATCGAAAGATTCAATGTCATGCTCTGTCCGCCTGTATTTATGTTCCGCCAAAGCGGTATTTTTCTTACCTATCCTTGCTCGATTCTAGCGGGCTGATGCGAAAAGGTCACGTCAAAAATCGCGATTCACCACAAAATATGGAGGAAATAAGGCAGAAACCGGCGGCATTTCGCGGGTACTGCCAGATATAGCGGAAACATCGGCGACCATCACAAGGCAGACGACCCCGGCGCGAGGACTCAGCCGTTCGTCACGCTTTGGTCGACCATCATTTACACTGCGGAAAACTGCTCAGGTCCTGCCGCGCGCCTCTGCCGGGCCTTGTGGATATCTTGAGGGATAAATCGGCGCGCCGCAACCAATTTTTTAACTGAGCGGCGCACTTGGACAGTTCAGGCTGGTTTCGGTGATGCTGCGCACCTCCTGGATTTCGCTTTCTGCAAACGAGGCCAGACGCACCATCAGACGGCCTTCGTGCAGGAAGGGCCACCAGCAGACGGGAATACCATCCGGATCATTGTCATAGAGAAAGCAGATCTGACCGTTTGGCGTGGTGATCTGCCCATAGACACAGCCCTGCCCCTCTTGTCGCCAAACCGAAACGTGACGGTTCAGAAATTGCTCGGTCCCGACGAAATAGCCGCTGCGAATCTCATGGAACGTGAGCGTTTTGCCGACGGCGGCATCCAGAAATGCCTCGGGCGTGATGATGGTCTGGGCCGAAACCCATCCCGGCAACAGGGCCGTACACAGCGCGGCCCGTTGCAGGTGTCTACCAATTGTCACGGAACCACCGGACGGCCCGCTTGAACGGGCGCGCGGCGTAGGTATCGACCGGGATTTCGAAATCCCACCATTCGTCCTGCGGGTGCGCCGCAAACAGGCTGAGCCCCACTGAGGACGAGAACGCCGGTCCTGTCGCCGATTGCGGCAGGCCATGCACTCGCAGCGGGCGGCCCAGACGCACGCGTTGACCAAGGATGCGGGTCGCCAGGCCGTCCAGCCCCATGATCTGACTGCCGCCACCGGTCAGAACGATCTGCTGGCTTGGCATGTGTTCAAACCCGGCCGCATCCAGACGCACGCGGACCTCTTCTAGAATTTCCTCGACGCGCGGACGCATGATGCCGATCAGTTCGGCCCGACTGACCGTGCGGCGGTCGTGTTCCCAGTCACCGGTATCGCCGCCGATATCGATCATGTCGCGGTCATCAGCGCCGGTCGCATGAACGCCGCCATTGAACGTCTTGATCCGTTCCGCCACAGCCGCGGGCACACCCAGCCCCATCGAGATATCGGCGGTCACGTGATCGCCGCCCATACGCACGCAATCGGCATAGATCATGTGTTTCTTCATGAAGATCGAAACGCTGGTGGTGCCGCCGCCCATGTCGATACAGGCCGCGCCGAGTTCCTGCTCATCTTCGACCAGCGCGGAGATTCCCGAGACATAGGCCGAGTTCGCAATCCCGGCGAGTTCCAGATCGCAGCGTTTGATACAGCGCACGATGTTCTGGATCGCCATCGCATCGACGGTCAGCATGTGCATATCGACCGCAAGGCTTTGGCCCATCTGCCCGCGCGGGTCGATCAGGCCCGAGCGGTTGTCGAGCGCAAAGTTGACCGGCTGTGCGTGCAGCACTTCGCGCCCGTCGCCGTAATCCGGCACGTCGCATGCGTTCAGAACACGACCCACTTCGGCCTCGGTCACCAGCTGGCCATCCAGATCAACCTGTGCGTCCAGCCCGTAAGAGCGCGGGTTGGCCCCCGAGAAACAGGCGATGACGTGATCGACGCGAATATCGGCCATCTTCTGTGCGGCCTGAAGCGCGGTGCGGATGGCGCGTTCGGTTTCCTGCATGGCGGTGACTTCGCCAAACTGTACGCCGCGCGAACGTGTCGTTGCGGCCCCGATCACCCGAAACCCCGTCTGCCCCGCCATTGAGCCGATGGTGTTATCTTCACTCAGCCGGCCCGATCCGTCAAAACGCAGAACGAGGCAGGCAATCTTGGAACTGCCCACATCCAGAATCGCGATCACACCGCGTTGCAATGCCTGGCGCCGCATTTGGCGCATGGCGCGTTGGGACTGATAAAGATCGGTCATCATGCTCGTTACTGCCCGTTACTCAGTGTCACTTTTGTATTCCACCAGTCTTCGCTGGCGGCTTTGGTCATTCGGATGGTGGGACGCTGGCCAAGGCGCATGTCGACCACGGCCACGTCGCGTTCCAGAAGGTCCTGCACCTCGTTCACGGCAAGGACGCGTTCCAGCGCACGCACCGGGCGCTCGGTCGGCAGCATGATGCGCTGGCCACGGTCCAGGACCAGATCCCAGCGCCGTTCACCCACGCGCACCAGCCCGCGCACACGATTGCCCAGGCTGCGGGCGGTCTGAAAGATCTCGAGCGCCTGTGCCACATGGGCATCCGCGCCCGCGCCCGCGATCAGCGGCAGGTCGGCATGGTCCTTGCGAGAGGTGGTTTCCTTGACATGCGCGCCGGTCTCGTCGAGCAGTTCCAGCCCGTCATGCGTCCGCCAGACAATCACGGGCTGACGCTCGACCACGTTGACCTGAAGGATGCCGCCCGGACGGATACGTACGGTTGCCGATTTCACCGGATCAAGCCCGGTGATCGTGTCGCGCATCTGTTCGACATCCAGATCCCAGGAACTGATCGGGAAATCCAGAGGCACGACCTCGCGGATATCATCGGACAGGCTGGTGCCTGCCCCGTCGATGGCCATCAGGTTGACCATGAACTCGGGGCGTTCCTGAATCGAGGTGCGAATATCGGCAATATAGGTACCAAGCGCTTCGCGCCGTTCCTGAGAGGCAAAATAGACGCCAACTGCCGCGGCAATGGCGCAGATCGGCAGGCCAAGCTTGACGCCCAGACGGATACCCGGTGTCAGCATCCAGCGCTGAAGACGATAGCTGAGGCGCGACGGGGCCGGATCGCTGCGGCGTGCGGTGCGGGAAAACACCCGCGCCCCGCGCAGACGCAGAATGGGCTGGGTGTCATGCGGCTCCGTATCAGCCGAGGCAAAATCGGCATCCGGCCCGGCAAGGGGCTTGGTGCGATGGATTTCCAGAGAGCGGCTGGCGATTAACGGTTGCATGAGGCGTCCTTAACCATCCAGGCGCAGAGCTGACCAAATGTCATGCCCATATGCGCGGCCTGTTCCGGGGCCAGCGAGGTGGGTGTCATGCCAGGCTGGGTGTTGGTTTCCAGCAGAAACAGCCCATCAGCACCCGCGCTGTCATCCCAGCGAAAATCGGTGCGGCTGACACCCTTGCAGCCCAAAGCATCATGCGCGCGCAAGGCATAATCCATACAGCGATCAAAGATGTCCTGCGGGATATCGGCAGGGACCACGTGCCATGATCCACCGGGTTTGTACTTGGCGTCATAATCGTACCAGCCGCCATCGGTCATGATCTCGGTCACGGTCAGGGCGCGGTCGCCCATCACGGTCACGGTCAACTCGCGCCCGGCCACGTATTTCTCGACCATGATCTGGTCGGGCATATCTTCGGACAGCTGCGGCGGGCCGTTGGCGTTTTCGTGGACGATGTAGATACCGACACTGGACCCTTCGTTATTGGGCTTGGCCACATAGGGCGGTTCCATCACATGGGCGCGGGTCACTTCGGCACGCGGGACGATCACACTGGGGACAACGGGCAGGCCTTCGGACCGGAACACCTCTTTGCTGCGCTGCTTGTCCATCGCAAGGGCCGAGGCCAGAACGCCCGAATGGGTATAGGGGATACGCATCCATTCCAGCATCCCCTGCACGCAGCCATCCTCGCCCCAGCGGCCATGCAGGGCGTTGAAAACCACATCCGGCTGAATATCCAACAGGCGCGCATAGAGGTCGGGACCTGCGTCCAGTTCGACCACTTCAAAGCCTTCTCCCACAAGGGCGGCTGCGCATTCGCGCCCAGAGCTGAGAGACACCTCGCGTTCCGCCGAGGGGCCGCCCATCAATACCGCCACTTTGGGGTTTGTCCTGCTCGACATACCCAATGTGCGCCTCAATGTCCCCGGACCTTATGTGGTGGTCCGTACTGCGTTTATGCCTTTGATCCGTCGCCTGAATTTGCCTGTTTTGGTCTGACGGTCGGGGCTTTATTCTTTTAGCGGATCACCGACCCGCATGATTTCCCACTCTAGCGTGATGCCGCTTGTTTCGTAAACCTTTTTTCGCACCTCTTCGCCCAGACCTTCGAGGTCGTCAGCGGTGGCGGTGCCGGTATTGATCAGGAAGTTCGAGTGTTTCGGGCTCATCTGCGCCCCGCCGCGTGCCGCACCGCGCATTCCCGCATCGTCGATCACTTTCCACGCCTTGAGGTCATGCACGTCATCGGCCTGCCCGGTCGAGGAAAACCCGGCCGGGTTGCGGAACGTCGATCCGGCGCTGCGGTCCTTGGTGGGCTGTGTTTCGTCACGCTTTTTCAGTTGCGCTTCCATTCGGGCATGAAGATCATCGGGATCGCCGGACGGGCCTTCGAACGTGGCCGAAATCAGAACGGCGCCTTCGGGCAAGTCGGACTGGCGATAGCGAAAGTTCAGTTCCTCGGTCGTCAGGTCCCGCAGGTCGCCCTGCCGGGTGACAATGGTGGCCTTGCGCAGCACGTCCGCCGTGTAGCTGCCATAACAGCCCGCATTCATCCGCACCGCGCCCCCGATCGAGCCGGGGATGGTGCGCAGAAAGGTCAGGTCCACACCCGCATCCGCGGCCTTGCGCGCAACATGCGCGTCCAGTGCGGCAGCGCCCGCGATGACCGTATTGCCCTCAACCGAGATGGCGTTGAACCCGCGCCCCAGCCGGATCACCACGGCCCGCAAGCCACCATCGCGCACGATGAGGTTCGAGCCGACCCCCATCGGGAAGACCGGCACACCATCCGGCAGATCGCGCAGGAAGGCCTGCAAGTCTTCGATATCGGCAGGTTGAAACAGGTAATCCGCCGGCCCACCGACGCGGAGCCATGTGAGGTCAGACAGGTTACGCGCTTTGGACAGGCGGCCCCGGACGTCAGGAAGGACAGGGGGAAGCCGTGTCATGTAGTCGCGCGCACCGCCAGGCTGCGCCCACCGACCCCGCCCATGATTGCGGCGAAAAGGAAGGGGAGAACGCCGGCAGTCAACCAGACCAGCGGGCCGAACGCCTTGTCTTCTTCACCCGTTCCGACACCGGCCAGCACGACGATCAGCCCCAGACCAACCGCGGATGTCAGCCCGATCAGCCACAGAAGGCTGCGCAGGCCAAGCCAGCGGCCCGCCGTAAACCCGGCAGCGGCACCCAGAACGAAGGAAACGAGCGGTAGATAGGCAAATGTGGCGATTGTCGCCATGACAGATCTCCTGAAGTTGGCCGGTTATTCTTTGGCCGCCTTCATGCCCTGCATTTTCGCCTTTGTCCAACGGGTCAGATAAATCACCGGCCAGCGCAGCACGGACATGCCCATTGCCAGCACCAGCAAACCGATCCAGGGGCCGTTTTCATAGGTGACATAGCCGACGATGGGAATGCCCACGATGATCAGGATATAGGCGCGCGTCCAGTGGTTGTCGGTACTGGGGATCAGCGCAAGGATGTTGGCGGCAAAGCCCCACAGGGCCGCCAGAGCGATAGACCATGTCATTCCGCGACCTCGTGCCCTGTCCATTTGCGCCAGTAATACCGGATGGGGTTGCGAAACATCGACACGAACCCGGCAAATGCCGCGACCGACCAGAACCAGCCATGGACATACCCAAGCCACACGACCAGCACTGGTGCGCAGATCAGCAGGACAAACCCCGGCGGGAATTGCAGGCGCATCGGCAACATTGCCACGATGGTGGCGCAGATCACCCAAAGCGCTGCAAAGATCATCGAATAGTCCATTCGCCCCTCCGAGGACACGCGACTGTTGCAGTCAGAGTATCACACTTTTTAGTTGTGCGACAAACAAATGACGCGTCAAACTGCTTGTTTTCTTTGCAATCTCTCGGGCAGGCCATTGGCCCAGGCGCTGATCGTACCGGCCCCGAGGCAGACGACCATATCGCCCGGACGGGCCTGTTCGCGCACGAGGCGTTCGAGATCGTCTTCATCCAGCAGCGCGCGGGCGTGGCGGTGGCCGTGACGGATCAGGCCCTGCACCAGATCGTCGCGCGAGGCACCTTCGATCGGGTCTTCGCCAGCGGCAAAAACCTCGGCAATCGCCACAACATCGGCGTCGTTGAAGCAGGTGCAGAAATCATCAAACAGGTTGGACAGGCGCGAATAGCGGTGCGGCTGATGCACCGCAATCACGCGGCCTTCGGTCGCCTGACGGGCAGCCTTGAGAACAGCTGCGATTTCAACCGGGTGGTGGCCGTAATCGTCGATGATGGTGACACCGTCGATTTCTCCGACCTTTGTAAAGCGACGGTTGACGCCGCCGAAATTGGCCAGCGCATCGCGGATTTCCGCAGCTTTCATGCCCAGATGGCGGGCGACAGCCACAGCGGACAGCGCGTTTGAGACGTTGTGATCGCCGGGCATCGGCAGGGTGCAGCCTTCGATCATCTTGTCTTCGTATTGCAGGTGGATGTCGAAATGCGCCACGCCGCCCTTATAGGTCAGGTTCACAGCCCGCACATCCGCCTGCGCGTTGAACCCATAGGTGCGCACGCGGCGGTCGGTGATGCGGCCGACAAGGGCCTGAACCTCGGCATGATCGGTGCAGCAGACGGCCAGACCGTAGAATGGCAGGTTCGAGACGAATTCGTAAAAGCCGTCGCGCAGCCTGTCGAAATCACCCCAATGTTCCATATGCTCGGGGTCGATATTGGTGACAATGGCAATGGTTGCGGGCAGGCGGTTGAACGAGCCATCGCTCTCGTCGGCTTCGACCACCATCCATTCGCCCTGCCCCATCCGCGCGTTCGATCCATAGGCGTGGATGATGCCGCCATTGATCACGGTCGGATCGAAATCGCCGGCCACCATCAGTTCGGCCATCATGGTCGTCGTGGTGGTCTTGCCGTGTGTTCCGGCAATGGCAATGTTTGAGCGCAGACGCATGAGTTCGGCCAGCATGTCGGCGCGGCGGACAACCGGCAGCCCTCGGGCGCGGGCTTGGTCCAGTTCCGGGTTGCCCGGTTTGATCGCGGTCGAGACAACCACAACGGCGGCGTTTTCAAGGTTTTCGGCGCGCTGGCCGACGAAAATCTCGGCCCCCAAACTGGCCAGCCGGTTGGTGATCTTCGAGGCTTTCAAATCGGAGCCCTGTACCTGATACCCCAGGTTCAGCAGCACCTCGGCGATGCCCGACATGCCGATCCCGCCGATGCCCACAAAATGGATCGGCCCTACGTCCTGCGGCAGTTTGGTTGCTGGGTTCATGTGGTCTCCTTCTGCGCCAGCTGCTCGACCAGAGCGACCAGACGCTGGGTGGCATCGGGCGCCCCGACCGACAGGGCACCATGGGCCATTTTCTGTGCGGCTTCGGGGTTCGTGAGAACCGTGGTGATTTGCTGTGTCAGCGTGGGAACGTCAAGCGCATTTTCCGGGATCATGATGGCCCCGCCGGCCTGGACCAGCCCGCGCGCGTTGGCGGTCTGATGATCCCCGGCGGCAGCAGCAAACGGGATCAGGATCGAAGGGCGACCGATGACCGAGATATCGGCCACGCTGGACGCGCCCGAGCGCGAGATCACAAGCTGCGCATCCGACATGCGGCGGGGAATGTCATCGAAGAAGGGCTGAACGTCGGCGCGGATACCATGATCTTGGTAGAATGCGCTGACCCGTTCGCCATCTTCATCCCGCGCCTGATGCGAGACACGGATATGCGCGCGAAGGTCTTGGGGCAGCGCGGCAATCGCACCGGGCACCATATCGCTGAGGATGCGCGCACCCTGCGAGCCGCCCATCACCAGAACCGACATCGGATAGTCACCCGGCGGGATATACCCGGCGGCGGCGCGGTCCAGAACCGCGGCACGTACCGGGTTGCCAGTGTGGATGCCATGCGCGCCTTCAGGCAGATCCGTCGGCCAGACGCCGCAGGCCACCTGTGCAACGCGGGTTGCAAACAGCTGATTCACGCGGCCCAGTACCCCGTTCTGTTCATGGATCATCCGCGGAACTTTCAGCAGGGTCGCTGCGCCCAGCGCCGGGATCGAGGGATAACCGCCAAAGCCTACGACAACATCGGGTTTGTCGCGCATCATCTGGAAGACCATGCTGGTGACACCACCAGCGATAATCGGGCCAACCATCGCCTTGGCCGCCAGACCGCCACGGGCGAAGGTGGCCGAGGACGCCTCGACAATTTCAGTCGAATGGGGAAAGCCGCCGGTATAGCGCGCACCGCGCGGGTCGGTGGACAGGCGCACGCGCCAGCCCTTGTGCAGCATCGCCTCGGCCAGCGCCTGAGCGGGGAACATATGGCCCCCGGTGCCGCCAGCCGCAATCAACAGGTAAGGGTTCCCCATTATCCTCGTCCGCGCAGAATATCGCCTAGTTCGCCCTGTGGGCGGTTTCGGGTGAAGGCCAGCAGCATGCCGACGGCAATACCGCCTGCAATCAGCGACGAGCCGCCATAGCTGACGAACGGCAAAGTCATGCCTTTGGCGGGCAACAGACGTACCGCAACACCCATGTTGATCATCGCCTGAACGCCAAACATGCAGGCCAGACCGGTACCGGCCAGACGAATGAACATGTCGCGTTCGCGCATCAGCCGCAGCAGCGAGCGCACGACGATCAGCGCATACAGCGCAATGATGATCATGACGAGGATCAGGCCGTATTCCTCGGCCGCGACGGCGATGATGAAATCGGTATGGGCATCGGGCAGCGACCATTTCACCTGCCCCTCCCCTACGCCGACGCCGAACAAGCCACCTTCGCGGATGGCGTTGGTGGCATAGCCAAGCTGGGTGGTCGGATCGACCTCTTGATTCAGAAAGCCGTCGATGCGGCGGGCAAAGTGTTCGGAATTCGAATAGGCCAACATCCCGCCCAGAACGACAACACCGGCCATGCCCAGCAACAGCAGCATCGGGGCCCCGGCCACGAAATACATGACGCCCCAGCCGAACAGGATCAGGCAGGCCTGACCGAAATCGGGTTGCATCACCAACATGGCCACGATGGCCATGCAGAGCGCAAAGGACCACAACCGCCCCGGAGGACCGTTGATTTCCTGCGAGGCGGCCAGCAGCCATGCAGCCACGACGACAAAGCCGGGTTTCAGAAACTCGGACGGTTGCAGCGAGGCAAAGCCCAGTGAATACCAGCGCACCGCGCCTTTGCCGAAATCCGTTCCAAACACCGGCAGGAAGACCAGAGCGACGAAGGCCCCCAGAAAACCCAGAACGGCCAGACGCCGCACCAAGGTTGGAGACATCATCGAGGTCAGCAGCATCGCGATCAGCGCCAATCCGCCAAAGAAGGCCTGGCGCTCGACATAATGGAAGGGATCGAACCCGTTACGACCGGCCAGCGGCGGCGAAGAGGCCAGCCCCAGCAACAGTCCGATGGTAAACAGGATCAGAACGCAGGACATCGTCCAGCGATCGATAGTACGCCACCATTTCGGTAGAATCGGTTCTCCGCGCTGGTCCTGGACCGCGCCATACACCATCTCAGTCATGAGATACCGCCACTCTCTGCCTCGTTAACGCCCCGTTTTCGGGATCTGGCTGAAAGTCTACATGCAATTTGGCGATCAGGCCAGCCTGTTCGCGGGCAAATCGGGATTTCCCGCCCAAGACCCGTGCCGCACACCCGGACCGCCGGTCAGCCGTGTTGCGACGGCCACCGGGCGGAAGGCGGCGGGCTGTCAGACTTTGGTCAGCAGCAGCGGCACATCCAGCAACCCCGCCACACCGAACAGTTCGGCCCTGGGGGGTGGCGTGTAACCGTTGATCGCGTCAGCTTGCAGGGTTCCTGCGGCAGAGGACCAATACCAGTGGGTGTTGTCGAAACGCGTTGCAGATGTTTCGAGGTTCTTGAAGATGGCTTTGATCTGCACACCATTGAGAACATTGGGCGACTTTCGCTGCATCATCGCGATCGCCCCTGCAACGAGGGCCGAGGCCCCCGAAGTTCCGCCGAATTCAGTATAAAGCCCGGCAGGATCATCCACAGCCTTTTTTCGGGTTTCGACAGCCGCGGCAAGGCTGCCTTCGACATAGCCCCGCGGGCCCGGCACATCCAACGTCACCAACCGTTGAGATGCGAAATCGACAATCGGGATCGCGTCACCACTGCCGTCGCGTTTCAGGTGATGTTTCGGGTTTTCCAGATGGAAGTCAGTGGCCGAGGCTGCATCACGGTCCAGACGAATTTGATAGCGGTTGTATATCTCACCGTCATCCGAGGGGGCGGAAACGGTCAGATCAGCAGAGTAGTTCGAATACCCGGACCGGGTGCCATTATAGTTGACGGCCCCCACCGAGATGATCCCGTTGGTTGGATCACCGGACAAGCTGGCAGGATAAATCAACTCGCTTCGACCGTCATTGCCAGCGGCACAGACCACCGGGATTCTCGTGCTGACCCATTTGATGATCTTGTCCAGCGCCGACCATGCCATCGAGATGTCGCGCGCGTCGCCGTCGGGTTCGTCGCGCCTCGTCTCGTGCAGGCGGGTCTTTTCGTGCGAGTCCAGACCCGGATAGAACGGCTCGGTGCCAGTGGCAGGGCGAAATCTATATCCCGGCCAATGAGCAGGGTTCGCGGCATCGCGCGGAAACAGGATGACATGCGCGCCTTTGTGGAGGGCATAAAGAAACGCCGCAATCAATTCTTCCGGGCTGGGCGAGATCGACGTCGTGATCGGAATAATCCTGCTTTTGGGATCGACCCCGTAATACGCCGCGATATTGCCGGTATTGCCGAATTGATCGGCTGCAAAGCTGGTTCCGCAGGCCAGCCCGGCACAGCTGGTGCCGTGCCCGGCATAGCGATCGTCATAGGCATCGATGTAACGTTTGACGCCAAAACCCGACCTCAGCCCGGCAATCACCCGCCGTTCCTGAGAGGTCAGGCCCGGAATGCCCAAGGGGTCCTGAATGCCCGACAGATGTTGCACCTGTTCTTCGATATGCTCGGCCCCTGCCGCAACAGTCGACCGGTCGATGTATTTGACGCCGAACGGGTGGCTGGCCAGATCAAGGGCGTCGTCCCGAATGACCCTGTCCGCCGGAACCGGTCCGGTGTCCGGCGATTTCAGGTTCGGGTGATGCGGGGCCACGCCCATGTCGATCAGGGCGATTTTCGCCTCGGCCAGAGCGGGACCTGTGAAATCCCAGGTCGCGGTATCGATTTCCGGGCAGGTCTCTCCGTCGGCGGGTAGGGGTGCCTTGACGGTCAAGGCTTTGATCGCGACCAGATGCCAGAGATAGTAATAGCGTGCGTAGTCTTCGTTTCCTGCGGTCATTTCGTCACCTCGCGTTGATCCTCAGCCCAGCCATTCGTCTTGTGCTTCGTCCATCAGTTCGTCCAGAACCTCGGTCAGGTAAGCCACGGTTTTTCTGGCCAGACTTCGCCCGGCAGCTGTGTCGCTTGGATAATGCAAACCGGCCCATTCGCGGTTTTCAGCAATCCGCTGGGCGCGGTGGAACAAAGCGACAGTGCCCGGATGTTCGGGGATCAGACGCGAGAACAGTTCGGCAATCGCGAAGGATTGGTAGGAGTGGTTCGAGGGGTAAGCCGCATGATAAGGCACCGGAAGAAAGGGCCGGATCAGCGGCTGGATGATATTGGGTCTGGGCCGGCTGAAGCGGTTCTTGTAGGTCAGGCCGATTTCATTCGTCAGTTCCAGCAGGATCGTCATCAGCGCGCGGGTCGCATCAAAGCCGCCCTTCTCGTCAATGCCCAGCGGACTGAGATATTCATCGATGCCAAAGCCTGCCTGCGCCACGATTTCCTCGCGCCGTGTTGCCTGATTTGACCACTTGAGCCGCCCTTGCAGGATCAGCAGGTATTCAGTTTCCTTCATGCTTTCGTCAGGGCCCGGTGGCGGCAGAAGATCGATATTTTCCCAGACCTTGCCCAGCAATCCGGATGCGGGCAGCATACCGATCCGGCACAGATCGCGCATCTCGCGCCAGCCGAAGGAGGCATCGCTGCCGCCGACGTCAAAATCGCTGCGGTTTCTGTTACGATTGCGATTTCTGTTTCGGTTCCGGTTTCTGTTACGATTGCGGTTTCTGTTGCGGTTTCGGTTCAGTGCGAATGCCGAAGATGCGCTCATCGCGACAGACGCCGCGCCGAGGGCAGAGCGTTTCCCGATCTCTTCGTCTTTCGCACCTTTTACACGGCTGTCAGAC
Source organism: Ruegeria sp. YKSF131 (assembly GCF_059612645.1). NCBI lineage: Bacteria > Pseudomonadati > Pseudomonadota > Alphaproteobacteria > Rhodobacterales > Roseobacteraceae > Ruegeria > Ruegeria sp. YKSF131. Next base: position 34,349 of record NZ_JBXWQZ010000021.1, read on the forward strand.
CTGAAGGGGTCGATGAATTCTTCGTTCTGCATGAACTCGGTAAGCTCGCGCAGTTTTTCAATATCCAGCAACTCGGGATCCAGATCATGAATGGCATTGAGGTAATCGATGAAGCTTTCCCTCTGCGCGTCGTAAATGAAATTGTCCAACGCCTTTCGATTGTCCCCCGGTGAGGCACCGAGACCACCGGTTCCGGCAAGGTTCATCAGTTTCACCACTTTGCACGAGATCAGCTCACCACGTCGGACCATCATTCCGAAACCGTTGAGCGTGGACACGTAAGACATAAGTAAACCCCCTACTTTTACCCCTACTTCAAGCGTATTGCGGCAACCCGATCCTGGACAGGCCGCTTTCCATCAGTTGCGCGCTGAACCGTGTTGGCACCGGGAACCGGTCCTGCTGGATGCAGGCCAGCGACATGTCCGGTTCCAGGCTGGTCAACCGCTGCAAGGCGAACTCGCCTCGCTGCCGGTCACCTGCGTGCCCGTAAGCCGCAGCCAGATAGCGCATGACGGTTTTGAACTGCGGCTGAACCTCCATCACGGATTCTCCGAACCTGATGGATTTCTCGAACTCGCCATTGACCAGCGCGGCGACGCAACCGGCCCCGTCGAACAGGTGCCGGTATGGGCTGTGCCGCCCGATAAGCCGCGCCTTCTGCGCGGCTTCAACCGCCAGCGCCGGACGATCCGTGTAGCAATAGAGCATGGCGGCTGAATCCCAGCTCATCGCCCGATAAGGGCTGAGCTCGAGCGCGCGGTCGACCAGATCCTGCGCCACCGAAAACTCTCGGAACACGTAGGAGTGCACGTGGGCGACAAGGCCCAGAACGGTGCCGTTATCCGGGTCAGCCTCGACCGCGCGGCGGGCCAGATCGCGCGCCTGCGCTTCCAGCGCGGCATCCCAGGTACCGTACCGTTCGCCGACCTTGAAGGTCGTGACATAGGCCAGCCACGCCAGATAGACCGGCTTGGGATCAAGCTCGTAAGCCGCCAGAATATCGGCCTCGAGCTGGTCCAGCCCCGGCCCGGTCATGGTCAGCAGGTGATGCACGGCGGCAACGGCGGTTTTCGCCGCGTGATGGGCGGCCGGGTCGCGCATGTGACGCCCGTTCAGCAAGGCCGTCAGCAAGGCGTCGGTGGCATAACTGATGAACGACGTCAGCCCAGAGCAGTTTTGACCCAGAAAGTCACCTTGATCGGCCACTACATTCTGGCTCCAGATCACTTTCCTGTCTTCCGACCGCATTGCTGTGGCGGACACTTGCAACATGCTGCCACAGGTCGAGGCGCGGCATTGCAGGAACAGGTCAGGCCCTGCCGACAAAGGTTCCTGCGGGAACGCAATCTGCGGCACCCGGTAATCCTGAACCTCAAGCGCTTCGGTTTCGGTAAGGGATTTGGACAGCTGTTCCGCAACGATGTTGGACACGAATGCCGCGGTTTCGGAACCACCCCCTACATCCGGAGACAACAGACCGATCACGAAATTCGGGCGCGGTAAGGTGAACGACAGCTGTTCTGACCGGAAAGCCGTTGGGTTGGCGGGAACAGGAACCGGCTGTTCTTTTCCGTCCTTCTCATAGGGGACGTCGATTGTCGCGCGTGCAACTTTAAACAGCTCGAGCGAGGCACCGATATTCTTGAGATTGGGCCGCCCGATCGAGTTGAACAGGAAATCCTGCCGCCCGCGCAGCGCATTGCGCACAACGCTTGAGACCAGAACCTCGCCGGATGACCCGACGCTTTCGATGCGCGCTGCCGTGTTCACGGCGTCACCGATGATCTGCTGGTCAACCTCGAACGTGTCGCCCAGATGTATCCCAATTCGATACCCTTTGGCGTACCGGTCGGGGGCATGGGTCAGGACATCCTGCACCCCCAGCGCAGTTTCGACGGCGGCACGCGCACTTGGAAAGACGGCGCATAGCCCGTCACCGGTCAGGCCGGTCACCCGGCCCCGAAAGCTGTTAACCAGATCGCTGACGCAGTTCAGATCGCGGCGGATTCTGGCCAGCGTTTCAAGCTCGGCCTCGCGGACGGCGGCAGAGTAATCACATGCATCAAGGAACAGGATCGCCCTGAGCCGCGCCTTGGGAAGGTCGCTTGGATTGTTCAAATTCAGATTAATACCCATGATCGTGTCTCGGAACTCTTTAACTTGTTGAAATGTGCCACCCCGAAAACAGGCGGGCTGGCACGCATCAGAGGCGTGTTGTGATTGCAAATGCAGCCGACGGGTGTGAATGGCGCTGCATTGCGCGGGACGGGCCACGGGCCTGAATGGAAATCACGAGGCATTAATCGGCCCGCTGATGAGATTTGGTTTCTAAAATGCGTTAAGTTCAAAATAATAAGGGTTATTGTATTGTTTTAGTGAACTTCCGTCGACATATTTTTATTTTTGCACGTATTTTTCGGTGCAATTTGGCCAATTTACCCGGCATCTGTGGCGCTTGGTGCTTGGCGGGCAAGACGGGCTGATGCGGCAAGACTTCCCGTTAGGAGTGCGCGAGGGCTGACCCCGGTCAAGCCCTTGGCATTGGACCTTCCTGTTGCCGCTGAACCGGGCGGACAGTACGACGCAACAGCGGCTGACAGGTACCGGAAATCGATTCTCCAAAAAGTATCCGAACGTTGCCCGGCCCTCACCGTTTCTGCCGGTCAAGCCAGTCACCACTCTGTTTGGTGGCCCCACACGTGGCGGGATCAGGTGCCCTGCACAACCTGAACGGTGCCGCATTTTGACCGGACCCGAACGTGGTTTTCTGCGATCTGCGCCCTTCCAGCCCAGCCCCGAAACACCCGCGCAAAATCCCGACAACCAGCCCAAATCGGACCCCACGCAAGGGTGTCACCGCGCGCAAGCCCCGAATTTCCGGGAATCATTCACCTGACAACTAAATCCTTTGCCTCAGGCCCGATGCGCCGGGTTTCACCCTTGTCATCGCCGAAAATCCACGCCAAGGGCGGTGCATGAGGTTCGATACGATCATATTGGGCGCCGGAGCGGCAGGCATGATGTGCGCGGCCCGTTGCGGTGGGCGGGTGCTGGTGATCGACCACGCCAAGGCGCCGGGCGAGAAAATCCGCATCTCGGGCGGAGGGCGGTGCAATTTCACCAATATGTATGCAGGCCCGGACAACTTCCTGTCGCAAAACCCGCATTTCTGCAAATCCGCGCTGGCGCGGTTCACGCAGTGGGATTTTGTCGATCTGGTGAACCGGCACGGCATCAAATGGCATGAGAAAACGCTTGGGCAGTTGTTCTGTGATGGCTCTTCAAAGCAGATCATCCAGATGTTGCTGGACGAGATGAGCCGCGCCGGTGCCGAGCTGTGGGTGCAGACCGCGCTGCGTGATCTGCGCAAAGATGGCATCGGATTCGCGCTGGAGGTCGAGCGTGAGGGGCAGCGCCTGCATCTGACCTGTGCCAATCTGGTATTGGCCACGGGGGGCAAATCCATCCCCAAGATGGGCGCGACCGGGCTGGCCTATGACATTGCCCGGCAGTTTGGCCTGCGGGTGACCGACACCCGCGCGGCGCTGGTGCCATTCACCTTTTCGGATGGCCGGTTCAAGGACCTGTCCGGTGTTTCCCTGCCCGTGCGGCTTTCCAACAAACGCACAAGTTTTGACGAAGCGCTGTTGTTCACCCATCGCGGCCTCAGCGGGCCGTCCGTTTTGCAGCTGTCCTCTTATTGGCGCGAAGGTGAGGAGATCGGCGTGAACCTGATCCCCGAACTGCCCCTGTTCGATCTGCTGCGTGCGCAACGGCAAAACGCCGGGCGCAAGGCGCTGACAACGGAACTGGCGCGGCATCTGCCGTCCCGGCTGGTCGAGTATCTGAGCCAAGTCATTCCGATGTCCGGCAATCTGGCCGATCAGTCGGACGCGAAGCTGTCTGAACTGGTCGCGGCCCTGTCTGACTGGCGGCTGGTACCGTCGGGAACCGAAGGGTATCGCACTGCCGAGGTCACACTGGGCGGAATAGATAACGATGATCTGTCGTCGAAAACGATGGAGGCCAAGGATGTCCCTGGCCTCTATGCGATTGGCGAAGCGGTGGATGTCACCGGGTGGCTTGGCGGCTACAACTTTCAATGGGCGTGGTCATCAGGCCATGCCGCAGGTGTTGCCATTGCCGACAGACATTAACCTACACTTCCGTTTGCGCGACATTAACCTACGACGTTGTAGCCGCGACCGCGCATGCAGTTGCGCACGATCACTTCCTGGTTCTGGGTGTTGCTGATCGCGCTGGCACCCACACCGACCAGAGCACCGGCCGCCGCCGCACGGCCAAGATCGCTGGCGCTGTTGTCGATAATTGCCGTGGTTGCCGCCGCACCAGCCGCGCCGATGGCGGCAGCGCCCGCGGTGTTGCTGTCCAGCGTCGGGCGGGACCGCGCCAGCGCCTGACAATTGGCCAGATCGGACTGGTAATTCGGCCCCACAGGCCCGTCGATGATAGGAACATAATTCGCCCCGCTATTGGCACAGGCCCCGGCCAGCGCAACGACGGGAAGGATGGAGAGAATTTTGCGTGCAGACATTTCCGCTTCCTCTTTATTGAACTTAAGGTGACGCAACCTCAATTCCAACAAAGTGTCAATCTGACTGAAAAATGTCCACACGTACCGGCAGGCTGTTGCAGGTGCGGTGTTAGCCCAGCCGTTTTTGCACCTGCGCTGTGAAATCGTCGCCACGCTGTTCGAAATTGTCATATTGATCGAAACTTGCTGCTGCCGGGGCCAGCAGAACGGTCTCGCCCGCCTGTGCATCCGCCATGGCCTGCGCCACTGCCGCCTCCATCGTGGTACAAACCTGTGCGTCGGACGTCAGTTGCATCGCAAAGCCCGCCGCCTCACGACCGATAACATAGGCTTTGATCACCTGATCCGCTGCTGCGTTCAGGGCTGCGACACCGCCTTCCTTTTCAAGGCCGCCACAGATCCATCGGATCTTTTTGAACGCCATAAGCGCTTTCAGGGCGCTGTCGACATTGGTCGCCTTGGAGTCGTTGACATAGGTAACCCCGTCGGCCTCGGCGATGATCTGGCTGCGGTGGGGCAGGCCCGGGAACGAGTGCAGCGCGTCTTCGATCACGCGTGGCGCAAGGCCCAGCGACCGGCAGGCCGCATACGCCGCGCAGGCGTTCTGGTGGTTATGGGCACCGGGAAGGCCCTTGATCGCGCGCAGGTCGATGGACCCGGCCTGCCGCCCCTTGCGGTATTCCGACAAAAACCCCTTGCGCGCAAAGACCTGCCATCCCGGCCCCGTCAGCTTTCGCGTTACCGAGATACGAATTACGCGGTCATCCGCTGGCCCTTCGGCCAGTTGGCCAGCAAGAAAGGCGCCTTCGGTTTCATCGATGCCGACGATCGCGCGGTCCGGGCCGCCTTCGGCAAAGAGGCGCCGTTTGGCCGCGAAATATCCCCCCATGCCGCCGTGGCGGTCCAGATGATCTGGCGAAAGGTTGGTGAACACCGCCACATCCGGGGTCAGCGCACGGGCCAGTTCCGTCTGATAGCTGGAAAGTTCCAGCACCACGACCGAACCATCGCCACCCGGATCGATATCCAGAACACCGCGCCCGATATTTCCGGCCAGCTGCGCCTCGCGCCCGGCCTCGGTCAGGATGTGATGGATCAGAGCAGCAGTGGTTGATTTCCCGTTCGAGCCGGTGACCGCGATGACCCGTGGTGGAGTGTCATAGTTGCTCCATTCCGGCCCCGCAAAAGAGCGGAAGAACAGCCCGATATCATTGTCCACAGGCACGCCTGCGTCCAAGGCTGCGGCAACCACGGGGTTGGGTTCGGGATAAAGATGCGGAATGCCCGGCGAAACGATGAGCGTGGCAATGGTGTCAAACGCCCCCTGTTTGCGCAGGTCGGCACAGGAGAATCCTTCGCCCTCGGCTATGGCGCGAGCTGTCGGGTTGTCATCCCAGCAGACCGGCTCCGCCCCGCCTGCGCGCAAGGCGCGTGCGGTTGCCAGGCCGGACCGGCCCAATCCCAGAACCGCAACTTTCTGCCCTGAAAAGCCTTTGACCGGGATCATTCTACCCACCTTCTTTGATTTGGATTTGGAGGCCACACTGCACTGAAGAAAATCACAATGACAAGGGGCGTGTCAGGCTCGCGCTGCGGCGCGAGCCGGGCCCAACAGGTGGCAGGAGGGCCGCAGGCCCTTCGAACCTGGCGGGAGCGTTACCGGACCTTCAGCGTTGCCAGACCGATCATCGCCAGGATCAGCGAGATGATCCAGAAGCGGATGACGATGGTAGGCTCGGCCCAGCCCTTTTTCTCATAATGATGATGGATCGGGGCCATCAGGAAAACCCGCTTGCCGGTGCGTTTGAAGTAGAGAACCTGAATGATCACGCTCAGCGCCTCGACCACGAACAGGCCGCCGACGACGGCCAGAACCAGCTCGTGCTTGGTGGCCACGGCAATAGCGCCCAGCGCGCCGCCCAGTGCCAGCGATCCGGTATCCCCCATGAACACCGCCGCCGGGGGGGCGTTGTACCACAGAAATCCCAGACCCGCACCAAAGAGCGCAGAGGTGAAGATAAAGATCTCACCCGTGCCCGGCACGTAATGCACGTCGAGATATTCGGTAAAGTCGACGCGGCCCACGGCATAGGCGATCACACCCAGCGTCGAGGCGGCGATCATCGCTGGCATGATGGCCAGACCGTCCAGACCGTCGGTCAGGTTAACCGCGTTGGCGGCCCCTACGATCACGACAATCGAGAACGGGATATAGAAGATACCCAGATTGACCAGCGTGTCCTTGAACACCGGCACGGCCAGTTGATTCTGCAACGCTTCGGGGTGGTGCAACGTCGCCCAGAGCGCGGCCAGCACCGCGATGATCACGCCCAAGGCAAGGCGCATCCGCCCCGGAACGCCCTTGGTGTTCTGTTTCGACACCTTGGCATAGTCATCCGCGAATCCGATGGCCGCATAAGACAGGGTCACGAAAAGCACCATCCAGACGTAAGGGTTGTCCAGACGTGCCCAGACGAGGGTCGAGGTCACAAGAGCACCGACAATCAGCAACCCGCCCATTGTTGGCGTGCCTGCCTTGGAAAAATGCCCCTCGGGGCCATCATTGCGGATCGGCTGGCCCTTGCCCTGCTTTCTGCGCAGCACGTTGATCAGGGGCTTTCCGAAGATGAACCCAAAGATCAGTGCCGTCATGAAGGCACCGCCTGCGCGGAAGGTGATATACCGGAAGAGGTTCCAGAAATCCCCGCCATCCGACAGGGCGGTCAACCAGTACAGCATGACAATACCTTTCTCACACGAGGCGCATGGGCGTGATCACCCGTCAAGCGCGCCCCCTTGCCCCATTTTGCGCAGACCGTCAACAATCGAGGCCAATCCCATGCTGAGAGAGCCCTTGGCCAGAACAGTATCGCCGTCCCTGACCAGCGACGGCAACCGTCCGGCCATCTCGGCGCTGGTTTCGGACCAGAGACCGCGTTTGGCAGGGGGCAGCGCGTGGTGCAGTGCCCGCATCAACGGGCCGATACAATGCACCTGATCGACATGTGCCATCGCTTCGGCATCGGCCATGGCGGCGTGCATCGCCACTTCCTGTGTGCCCAGCTCTTTCATGTCGCCCAGAATGGCGATGCGGCGTTTGCCTTGTGAGGCAGCGAGTACATCCAGCGCGGCCTCCATCGAGGTCGGGTTGGCGTTATAGCTGTCATCCAGCAGTTCGATCTGCCCGCCGCCGGGCAGAGGAATGCTTTCCCGTACGCCGCGCCCTTTGACCGGGGACCATGCGCGCAGACCTGCGACGGCGTCATCGAGATCAACACCCAATTCAACGCAGGCTGCCAAGGCCCCCAGCGCGTTCATGGCGAAATGCGTACCGGCAGAGTTCACCTCAAATCGGATTACCTGTTCACCAACGGCTGCCTCGGCTTTCACGGTGTTCGCCGCCTGCTGAACGTCGGTCAGCCGGTAATCCGTTGCGCCTTGGCCGAAATCCACGATTCCGGCCCCCTGCCCAAGCGCCGTTTGGCGCAGGATGTCTGCGTGGTCGATATCTGCATTGACGATTGCCGCGCCACCGGGTTCGAGCCCTTCAAAGATCGCTGCTTTTTCATGGGCGATACCAGCGACGGACTCGAAGGCTTCCAGATGCACCGCCGCTACGGTTGTAACCAGCGCCACATGCGGGCGGGCCTGCCGGGCCAGCGGGGCAATCTCGCCCGGATGGTTCATTCCGATCTCGATCACTGCGAATTCAGTGTTACACGGCATCCGTGCAAGGGTCAGCGGAACGCCCCAGTGGTTGTTGTAACTGGCCACGCTGGCATGGGTTTTGCCTTGTGTTTCGAGGATCACGGCCAGCATTTCCTTGGTCGATGTCTTGCCGACACTGCCGGTCACCCCCACCACACGCGCATTCGTTCTGGCGCGTGCCGCCTGCCCCAAAGCCTCGAGCCCCGCCTGAACATCATCGACGATCAGCAGTGGTGCGTCTGGCGATACGTTGTCGGGAATATGCGAGACCAAAGCCGCGCCCGCGCCTTTCTCAAGCGCTTGGGCCACGAATTCATGCCCGTCCCGCGCCGCTTTCAGCGCAACAAACAGATCACCGGGTTGAAGGGTTCGCGTGTCGATGGAGACACCGTCAGCGGTCCAATCGGTCGTGACCCGCCCGCCCGTTGCCTGAGCGGCCTCGGATGCTGTCCAGAGCGTCATGCGACCCTCCCGTCCAGCGCGGCGACGGAAATGCTGGCCTGTTCCACATCATCAAAGGGCAGTACCTGATCGCCGACGACCTGCCCGGTTTCGTGGCCCTTGCCCGCAATCAGCAGTGCGTCGCCGGGTTGCAGGGCATCGATGCCGCGCAGAATGGCTTCGGCGCGGTCGCCGACCTCGGTCACGCTGACGTCGCCCGCTGCCTCGAGTGCACCTGCCATGACGGCGGCGCGGATGGCGGCGGGGTCTTCGCTGCGCGGGTTGTCATCGGTGACGAAAACCATATCCGCATAGTTCGAGGCCGCCCTGCCCATCAGCGGGCGTTTCGTGGCATCGCGGTCGCCGCCCGCGCCGACAATGGCAATCAGGCGGCCCATCACATGCGGACGCAGCGCCTTGAGGGCGGTGGCCACGGCGTCGGGGGTGTGTGCGTAATCCACAAAAACTGTCGCGCCGTTGTCGCGGGTTGCGGCCAGCTGCATACGCCCGCGCACGGTGGTCAGATGCGGCAGTGTTTCAAAAACCCGTTCGGGGCTGTCGCCCGCAGCAATCACCAGACCGCAAGCCAGCAGGATGTTTTCGGCCTGGAACCCTCCGATCAGGTTCAGGCGGGTCTGGAAGGTCCGGCCCTGCCACGCAAATCGCAGGTCCTGCCCGGTGGCATCGAACCGCTGGTTGATCAGGCACAGATCGGCGTCGCCCAACCCGACGGTCAGCACCGATTGACCGCGCGCCTCGGCGATCCGGCGGACCCGAGACCCCTTGGGATCGCTCAGATTGATAACCGCGGTGCCATCCTGTGGCAGAACCCGGTCGAACAACCCGGCCTTTGCTGCGAAATACGCTTCAAAAGTCTCGTGGTAATCCAGATGGTCCTGCGTGAAGTTCGAAAACCCGGCAGCGGTCAGGTGCACGCCATCCAGGCGGCGCTGTTCGAGGCCGTGGGACGAGGCCTCCATCGCGGCATGGGTCACGCCGTTTTCGGCGGCTTCCGCCAGACAGCGATGCAGGGTGATCGGCTCGGGCGTAGTATGGGCCAGCGGTGCTGTCCATGCCCCTTCGACACCGGTTGTCCCAAGGTTGACGGCGGCATGGCCCAGTTCGGTCCAGATCTGGCGCACAAAGGTGGCAACCGAGGTTTTTCCGTTTGTTCCGGTGACCGCGACAATGGTCTGCGGCATCGCGCCGAACCACAGGGCGGCGGCCCCGGCCAGCGCCTGACGCGGGTCTTCGACAACCACCAGCGCCGCATCCGACACCGCAAGTTCAGCTGCTGCGATTCTCGCCCCTTCGGCATCGGTCAGGATGGCGGCGGCCCCCATGCGCAGGGCGTATTGGATGAACGAACCACCATGAACCCGCGTGCCGGGAAGGGCTGCAAACAGGAAACCGTCTTTCACCTCGCGGCTGTCAACGGCCAGCCCGGTGATCTCGGGGTTTACCCCACCTCGCGCGGTCAGGGCCAGTTGGCTGAGTTTCTTTGACCTTGTGCCCATGACCCACCTCTTGCCGGACAGCCTAGTTTGAGGTCAGCGTTATAGCAGCGCCCGCCTCAGGCTCAAGCCGGGGACGCAAGCCCAGCAGAGGTGCCACGCGACCAATAAGTTCGGCAGCTACAGGCACTGCTGTCCAGCCTGCAGTTCGGCGTTTTTCGCCGTATGCCACGATCGAGGGTTCATCCAGCGTGACGATCAGAACATATTTCGGATCGTAGGCCGGGAAGATCGTTGCGAAAGTGGCGATGACCTTGTCTTCGTAATACCCGCCGCGTGGCTTGGGCTTGTCTGCCGTGCCGGTCTTGCCAGCCACGTCATACCCTTGCACTTCGCCAAAGCTGGCAGTGCCATCCGTCACCACCTTGCGCAGCATTTTCTGCGCCTGACGCGCGGTTCCCTGCGACATCACGCGGGGGCCGTATTGCGGGCCGTTCTGGCGCAGGATGGTCGGGCTGACATAGTGCCCGCCATTGGCAATCGCCGCATATCCCGCCGCCAGATGCATCGGGCTGGTTGACAGGCCATGGCCGTAGGAGATGGTCACGGTGCTCAGCTCGCCCCATTTCTTCGGCATCAGCGGCACACCACCCTTGGCTTCGACAATCTCGAACGGAGTCGGTTCGAACATGCCGAGCGCGTTCAGAAAGTCCTGCTGCCGCTGCGCACCGATCTGCAACGCCAGACGCCCGGTGCCACGGTTCGAGCTGTGGACGATCACATCCGCCACGCTGATCTTGCCGTAATTCTTGCCGTTAAATTCACCAATCGGGAAGCGCCCGATCTTCATCGGGCCGGATGTATCGATGATGGTGTTCGAGTTTACCAGCCCAAGCTCGACCGCCTGCGCGGCGGTGAAAATCTTGAAGACCGACCCCAGTTCGTACACGCCTTGCACATAGCGGTTGAACAGCGGGCTGTCTGAGGGATCAAACCCCGAGGTCGGCGGGCGCGGACGATCATTGGGATCGAATGAGGGCAGCGAGGCGGCGGATACAACCTCGCCCGTATGCGCATTCATCAGAACCGCCGATGCACCCTTGGCATTCATGATCTTCATACCGCCATAGAGCACCTGTTCGACCGCGGCCTGAATGGTCAGGTCCAGCGACAGTTGCAGCGGCTTGTTGCCGTTGGCGGGATCGCGCAGATAGTCGTCAAACTGCTTTTCCACCCCGGCCACACCGATCACCTCGGCGGCGCTGACGCCCTCGCGGCCAAAGCCGGAGCCGCCAAGGATGTGCGCGGCCAGCTTGCCATTGGGATAGAGGCGCATTTCGCGCGGGCCTAACAGGATGCCGGGATCACCGATGTCGTGCACGGCCTGTTTCTGTTCGGGCGAGATGCGTTTCTTGATCCACAGGAACTTGCGGTTGCCGGTGAAGTCCTTGACCAGACGCTCTTTATCCAGATCGGGGAAGATCGCGACCAGCTGATCTGCTGCCGCAATCGGGTCGATCATCAGCGGTGGCTGCGCGTAGACGGAATAAGTGTCCAGATTGGTTGCCAGAATGCGCCCTTCGCGGTCGACGATATTGGCGCGCTGCATGGCAATCGCAGCCCCCGGCGCATTGGCCAGCGGCTCCTGCGCCTCGGACGTTGCCAACATACCCATGCGGACGCCAACCACCGTGAAAGCGCAAAAGAAGAACAACCCCAGCACCAGCAGACGCCCTTCGGCGCGGGCGCGGGCGCGGTCTTTCATGTCTTCGTGGCGCTTGCGGATGTTTTCACGCTCAATCGCCTTTGGGTTTTCGCCCCGGGCGCGGGCGTCAAGGATACGGGCCAGTGGGCGAAGGGGCGTGCGCGTCATGGGATCTGCACCTCGCCCAAGGCCTGAATGTCGGTGATGGCCTGCAATTCAATCGGGTCAACGATGGGCAGGTCAGGATCCTCGGCAAAGGCAATCTGGTCGGCGCGCCCGAACTGTTCGGCCCGCAGAGGCAGCAGACCAAGACGTTCAAAATTCAGGTCTGCCAGTTCTCGCAGCCGGTCCGGGCGGTTCAAATAGGCCCATTCGGCGTTCAGGACCGCCAGCCGCACCTGCGCCATGCCGATCTCGCGTTGCAGGGATTGCGTTTCCTTCACCACCTGTTGGGTGCGATAATTCTCCTGATAGGCCCAAAGCGCCAATCCGAACACGGACAGGGCAGTCAACACATACAAAACACTCTTCATCTTGCCCTTCCCCCCAGTTGAGGCGCTCCAATGGCGCGGGCCTCAATTTCCCCCGCCGGAGCATCGGTACGGATCGCAACACGCAGCTTGGCCGAGCGCGCGCGCGGGTTTTCCTGCAATTCCTGTTCGTCGGGCCCCACCGCCTTGCGGGTCTTCAGCGTAAATTGCGGCTGGTCCTGTTCCATCTCGGGCGCATAGCGGTTCGCACGCCCTGTCTTGCCCGCGCGCGACTGAAAGAACCGTTTGACCATCCGGTCCTCGATGGAATGGAAGGTGACAACGGCCAGCTGCCCACCGGGTTTCAGCGCACGTTCGGCAGCCATAAGGCCCTGAAACAGCTCTTCATATTCGGCATTCACCGCGATCCGCAGGCCCTGAAAACTGCGCGTTGCGGGATGCGATTGCCCCGGTTTCGGACGCGGCAGGCAGGATTCGACAATCTCGGCCAGTCGCAGGGTTGTTGTGATCGGCGCCTCGGTTCGTGCCCTGACAATCGCCTTGGCAATCCGGCGGCTGGCGCGTTCTTCGCCATAGTGGAACAGGATATCGGCCAGTTGCGCCTCGGTCGCGGTGTTTACCAGATCGGCGGCGCTTTCGCCTTGCTGGCTCATCCGCATATCCAGCGGACCGTCCTTCATGAAGGAAAACCCGCGCTCGGCCTGATCCAGCTGCATCGAGGACACGCCAAGATCCAGTACAACGCCGTCCAGGTCCTGCGCGTATTCGTCCATGCGCGAGAATACGCCGGGCTGCATCACCAGCCGGTCGCCGTAATCCTGCGCCCAATCTGCCGCCATTTCAAAGGCCAGCGGATCTCGGTCTACACCGATAACCTTGTCCGCCCCGGCCTCCAACAGCCCGCGCGTGTAGCCGCCCGCGCCAAACGTGCCGTCCAGCCAGATGCCAGTGACCGGCGCAACCGCAGCCAGCAAGGGGCGCAGCAGAACGGGAATATGTGGTTTTTCTGATGAGGACGCAGCGCCGGCCATGCCGTTACGCATCCCCGGTGCCATCTAGGAACTGCATCGGATCAAAATCGTCAGGCAGATCATCCATCCATTCTTCGGTCTTGGCCAGTTCCTCGACCTCGTAGGTCTCGGGTTTCCAGATCTGAAAGGTGTCACCTGCGGCAATAAAGAACGCCTCTCCTTCCAGACCGATCTTGCTGCGCAGCTTGGCGGGCAGCACAAGACGCCCGGTTTCGTCCACGTTGGTCGGGAAGGACTGACCGTGGAACATGCGCTGCAACATCCGCCGCTGCATCGAGCCACGCGGCAAGGCATCGATCTTGGCATCAACCTCGTCAATCGCCTGCATGGTATAACATTCAAGGAACTTGCGGCGGTGGTCGCCATAGACAATCACCAGTTCAGGGTTGTCACCGGGCTGCCAGTTGGGATCGGACGATTCAAGCACACGGCGAAACGAGGCCGGGATCGACACCCTGCCCTTCGTATCCACCTTGTGGTGGCTCTCACCTCTAAACCTGCGCGCCAAGACGACTGTCCCTTTCGCTTGCGCCCCACCTTGAATTCACGGCCCCCCCCCGGATGAAAAACGGCGGGTTGATCTGCTGCCACTGATCAACCCGCCGCATTGACCCGCTAAGCGGGATGTCCAGCTGCGCGCGCCACCTGGGGGGATGTCTGCTCGCCCGCGCGCCGGATCTCTTGGTTGATGAAAGCGAGATGCCTGTATGAAACCTGAATATTTTTGGTCGGGGTCGTTTGGTGCCCCTGCTGCCTCGTCCTCATCGGATGCATTAGGGATGACATGGGAATTCATGGAAATCAATAGGAAACTTGCGCAGCGTGTCATGAGGAACACGGCCAGAGCGGAATATCATTGAAGGATCCGAGTCCCATGACACCAGTTTTAGTGGATGATGAAAAACCCACCCCTATATATAGAAAATTCTGCGGCCGAATTTTTTCCCGCGATTTCCCAAGAAATTTGCCTGCTTTTCTTTTGGACTGGAAATATTAGCCCCAAATGCACAATCAGCCCTTCGAATCGTTCAGAATTTCGGATCGCTTTCCGGCAATCTCCCCCACGCGACCACATCGCCCCATGATTTCCCACGAGCGATTTACCCATGCCTTGTCAACATCAGAACGGATATGTTTTGCCCATTTTCCCGCCGAGCGCGCTCAATTCAAAGGCAGGCCGCCGTGAAGAGCCAGATGTCGTCGCAAAAGCTGACCTAGGGTCGACCCCATATTTTCAAGGCGCATCGCGGCAGGAAGAAAAAACTGAGCCAATCTATGCATTTGCTGCATAGCAGCATTGATGTCGTGACCTATTGTGCAATTGCAGCATTTGCCTATCTTCAGTCTCAAGCAAGGGCCGGACGATACCGGCAAGACAAAAAGATACGGATGAAGAGCATGGCAGTCGCAAGCACGCATACAGCAGTAAAGAACGCACCGGCGTTTGGTTTTGGCGCAGTTTTGGAAAACGCAAAGACCCGGTTCGTACGCTATCGCCTGTACCGCCAGACCGTCAATGAACTGTCCGCTCTGTCGAACCGCGAGCTGGCCGATCTTGGCCTGCACCGCTCGATGATCCGCCGCGTTGCCATGCAGGCAGCGAGCGAACAATCCGCGCGATAGGCGCAACACGCATACTGAGATCAGGCCCTTCCTCCTCCCTTAGGGTCTGTAATCAGCGGCAGCGTCTTCCTCCTCCCTGACGTTGCCGCACCTTATACCGGCCTCAACCTGCCGGACACGGATACATCGGGGCTTCCTCCTCCCTGCTCTGATGTTGAAAGCGCGCGGCGATGTCTTCCTCCTCCCTGACATCGCCGCGTCTTCCTCATACCGGGTTCAAACCCGGGTTCGCATACATCAGGGCTCTCCTCCTCCCTGCTCTGATGTTGACAAGACGGCGGTTCCCTCTCCTCCTCCCTGGGAACCGCCGTTTTTTGTTTTTCAGACACTGGTGTAGGATTGCATCCTGACTTCTGATGCGGAGGACGCCATGGCCGCCTATTTCATTGCGCAGATCAACATTCACGACCCCGACGGGTACCAGGGCTATCTGGCAGGTTTCATGCCGATCTTCGACCGCCACGGCGGTCGCCTGCTGACGGTCTCATCCAAACCGGTCGAACGGATCGAAGGCGATTGGCCAGAAGGCGGGATTGTGTTGATGGAGTTTCCGGATCTTGCAGCGGCGAACGCCTGGAAGGACGACCCGGATTACATCGAACTGGCGAAGATCCGAAAGGCCACCGCAACCACCAATCTGGTTCTGGTCGACGGGATATGACGCCTCAGAACGGGACGTCATCCTTGTTGGTCAGAAAACGCGAGACCACTTTCTTGATGCCCGCCTTGTCGAAATCGACCTCGACCTTGTCACCTTCGATCCCGATCACCGCGCCATAACCGAATTTCTGGTGAAACACCCGCTCGCCCAGCGTGAAACTGGCCAGTGCGGTGGCGTCGATCACCGTGTTGCGGCTTTCGCGGGGTTGCGACATGCCATATTGGCCCTGCCGCGCCTGCAGCCGTCTCCAGCCCGGCGAGTTATAGACGTTGGCTTCGGCCGCGCGGGTTTCTATGCCCGCCGTCTGATGACCGCCACCATAAAGGCCCGGAGGTGTCAGCACCTCGACATGGTCCTCGGGCAACTCGTCAATGAACCGTGACGGCATCGAGTTCTGCCATTGCCCGAATACCCGCCGGTTAGCGGCGAAGGAAATCGTACAAACCTCTTCGGCGCGGGTGATGCCGACATAGGCCAGACGGCGTTCTTCCTCGAGTCCTTTGAGGCCGGTTTCGTCCATCGACCGCTGCGAGGGGAACAGCCCGTCTTCCCACCCCGGCAGGAAAACGACGGGAAACTCCAGCCCCTTGGCCGCGTGCAGGGTCATGATCGAGACTTTAGCGCCGTCACCATCCTGCTCATTGTCCATGACCAGGCTGACATGTTCCAGAAACCCTTGCAGGTTTTCGAAATTGTCCAGTTGGTTGACCAGTTCCTTGAGGTTTTCCAGACGCCCCGGCGCTTCGGGGGTCTTGTCGTTCTGCCAATGGGCCGTATAGCCGGATTCGTCGAGAATGATCTGGGCCAGTTCGATATGGGTATGCTCGGGCGCGCCATATCGGATCGGCGAAACCCCATCATCGATAACAGTGTCATCATCGACCTCAATCCGGGGACCGCGTGTCATCGCATTCCACCGGGCCAACCCGTCGATCAATTCGCGCAGCGCTTTGCCGCCCTTGCCCTTGATCAGCCCATTGTCGACTGCGATCCGGGCACCTTCGACCAGAGACACGCCGTTCTCGCGCGCCACAATCTGAATGGCCTGCTGCGCCTTGTCGCCCAATCCGCGTTTAGGCGTATTCACGATCCGCTCGAACGCCAGATCATCCTCGGGGCTGGTCACCAGTCGGAAATAAGCCATGGCATCGCGGATCTCCATCCGCTCGTAGAAACGCGGGCCGCCGATCACCTTATAGGGCAGACCGATGGTCAGGAACCGGTCCTCGAAGGCGCGCATCTGGTGCGAGGCACGGACGAGAATCGCCATCTCATCAAGGTTCATCGGACGGATACCGCGCGTCCCGCCCTGCATCGCGTCGATTTCCTCACCGATCCAGCGGGCCTCTTCCTCGCCATCCCAATGGCCGATCAGGTTGACCTTGTGGCCGTCTTTGGCATCGGTCCACAGCTCTTTACCCAAACGGCTTTCGTTGCCCCGAATGACGTTGGAAGCCGCCGCCAGAATATGTGGGGTCGAGCGATAGTTTTGTTCCAGCCGCACCACGTAGGCACCGGGAAAGTCCTTTTCAAACCGCAGGATGTTACCCACCTCGGCCCCGCGCCAGCCATAGATCGACTGGTCGTCATCGCCCACGCAGCAGATGTTCTTGTGCCCCCCGGCCAGCAGGCGCAACCACAGGTACTGGGCAACGTTGGTATCCTGATACTCATCCACAAGGATGTAGCGGAACCAGCGCTGGTATTGTTCCAGAACATCTGGATGGGTCTGAAAAATCGTGACCATGTGCAACAGCAGGTCGCCGAAATCCACCGCATTCAGCTCGCGCAGGCGGGTCTGGTATTGAGCATAGAGCTCAATGCCCTTGTTGTTATAGGCCCCGGCATCCGCCACAGGCACCTTGTCGGGCGTCAGCGCACGGTTTTTCCAGTCGTCGATGATCCCCGCCAGCATCCGCGCCGGCCAGCGTTTGTCATCGATATTGGCGGCCCGAACCAATTGCTTGAGCAGGCGCAGCTGGTCGTCGCTGTCCAGAATCGTGAAGTTCGATTTCAGATCGACCAGCTCCGCGTGGCGGCGGAGCAGTTTGACGCATATGGAATGGAAGGTGCCCAGCCATGGCATTCCTTCAGCTGGCTGGCCCAGCAAGCGGCCTACTCGTTCTTTCATCTCGCGCGCGGCCTTGTTGGTGAAGGTCACCGACAGAATCTCGTTCGGGCGCGCGCGCGCCGTGTTGAGCAGATGCGCAATCCGGGCCGTCAGCGCCTTGGTCTTGCCAGTCCCCGCCCCGGCCAGCATCAGAACCGGGCCGTCCAGACGTTCGACCGCGTCACGTTGCGCCGGGTTCAGATCATCCAGATAGGGCGAAGGGCGCACGGCCATAGCCCGCGCCGACAGGGATGCGCCTTCGAAGGCGTCCATTTCGTCAAAACTGCTCATGCCCCCAAACTACGCCGGATGATCGCCGAGGGAAAGAGTTTGTTCACGGCTTGTTCGCGGGGATTTTTCACGTCTTTTTGCATTCAATTCTAAACAAAGATGCCGCTGCCCTGTAGGGCTGTTAACCCTCTGTCAAGTCCTGACCCGGATGCTGGTTCCATGGCTGCGGGAGTGGAACAGATGGAAGCGACGGAACTGGCGGGCGGGTCGTCACGGCTGAAACTTGTGGGTGTGACCTTGATTCTGATCGCGCTGACAGCGGCAGCGGGATGGGGGATTTATGCGACCCCAGCCCCGGTTGTAGACCGCATGTTGGAATCGGACCTGCGAAAAGACGCCATGCGGCTAAGCCGTCAGGTCGAAAGCCATCTGAACAATCTGGATGCAACGTTTCGGTTCCATGAGTTGAACGAGCATGACGCGGAATTCCTGATGCTGTTGCCCGAAACCTCGGATATTTATCGGTTCAAGCTGTTTGACGCATCCGGTCAGGTGTTCTGGTCGACCCGTGCAAACGATATCGGGGCCGTGAATACAAAACACTACTTCCAGTCGGTCGTCGCCGCCGGAAGGGTCTACTACAACCACGAAGAAAAGCCCGCGACAGAGGTTGATTCATTTGACAACGACCCCGCTAAGCGAACCGGCCCGGGCAGCCGCCATGTGGCCGAAGTCTATACGCCGATCACCGTGGATGGCGTATTCCTGGGCGCTATCGAGTTCTATTCGGACATCACCGATCTCAGGACCCTGTTCATTACCCGTGTGCGTTGGTCGTTGGTGTTTCTTAGCGGTGTCGCGCTGCTGGCACTGACCACTGTCATCCTGATTGTCCACCGCACCAACCGCCGCCAGATGCGTGATTTGCGCAAACGGGCCGTGAAAGAACGCGAACTGATGGGAGAGCAGCTTCGCCTGGCGCGCGAGGTGCGCCTGCTGGGCGAGTTGAACGAGTGGTTGCAATCAAGCCGCTCACTGGATGAGCTTTTCGACATGGTGGCCCGCTTTATGACCCATATCCTGCCCGAGGCTGAGGGCAGCGTGTACGTCTATTCCAACTCGCGCGATGTGCTGGATGGCTGCGCCAGCTGGAACGGTGGAACGCATAAATCTCATATCCATCCGGAAGGATGCTGGGGCTTGAGGCGCGGCCGGACTTATGAGTTCGGTGCCTCAGAGATCGATTTTGTCTGCGAACATGCCGAACCGCATGACGGACGGCCCTATTTCTGTTTTCCCATTCTGGCCCACGGGGAAACCGTTGGTCTGTTGCATCTGCGTGCAGCTGAGGGGCGTGAAGCCTGTTTCCATAAAAGCCGCAAGCTGGCGCAGCTGTGCGCCGAACAGATCAGCATGGCAATCGCCAATGTCCGTATGCGCGATCAACTGCATGACCAGTCGGTGCGCGACCCGCTGACCGGGCTGTTCAACCGCCGCCACATGACCGAGACATTGCGCAAGGCCATCAGCCGCAGCCAGCAGACCGGCGCAGCGCTGAGCCTGATTGCCGTGGACGTGGACCACTTCAAGAAATTCAACGACACGCACGGTCATGACGCCGGAGACATGGTGTTGCGTGCCGTCGGCGCGGCGCTGGAACAGGGTTGCGACCGGGACGAGATCGCCTGCCGCATCGGCGGCGAGGAATTCATGCTGATCCTGCCCGACAACAGCCCCGAAGATGCCATGACCCGTGCCGAGCAGTTGCGCCAGTCGGTCGAGGCGGTCATTGTCCGCTATGGTGAAAAGGCCCTGCCCCGTATCACAATCTCGGTCGGGGTCGCGCATTACCCCGCCCACGGCACCATGCCGCAGGATTTGATGCGTGCCGCGGATGATGCGCTGTATGTCGCCAAGGACAAGGGGCGCAATCAGGTTCACGTCGCCGCCGGGGCGCTGGAGCAGGCAAGGCGCGTTCCTGCAACGGGTAAACGCCCATCGCCGGAAGCCGCTTGAAAACCTTGCCGAATCGCCCCGCAGGCCGGATCAATCCTTATGGGCCTGCACAGTACCTATCCCGGCATACCCGATCTGAAACGCCGCGCACGCCGTCGGCTGCCGCACTTCGTGTGGGAATATATCGACAGTGGCACCGGGATTGAAACGACGCGGCATCGCAATCGAAAGGCGCTGGATGATGTCCGTCTGAGCCCCTCGATCCTGCATGGGGACCTTGAATTCGATACGTCAGTGAAAATCTTGGGCGGCACCTGTCCTTTGCCCTTCGGTATTGCGCCGATCGGGATGTCCGGTCTGGTCTGGCCTGATGCGGAGCGGTTGCTGGCACAGGCCGCCGCCAAAGCAGGCATTCCCTATTCGCTGTCGACGGTGGCCAGTCAGAGCCCAGAAGACCTGGCCCCCTATCTGGGCGAGACCGCGTGGTTCCAGTTGTATCCGCCAAGGGACCCCGAGATTCGCATGGACATGCTGAACCGGGCGCGCCGGGCGGGATTTCGAACCCTGGTTCTGACCGCTGATGTCCCTGTCGCCTCGCGCAGGGAGCGGCAAACACGCTCGGGCCTGCGGCAGCCGCCGAAACTGACACCGCGCCTGCTGGCGCAGATCGCTCAAAGGCCCGCCTGGGCGCTGGGCATGCTGCGCAGCGGTGTTCCTCACATGCGCACACTGGACAAGTATATCGATGACCCCGGTGATCTGCCGCCGACGGCCCATGTCGGATACCTGCTGCGAACCTCTCCGGATCTGGATTACGTCAAATGGCTGCGCGATCATTGGGATGGGCCGTTTGTCGTGAAAGGCATCCTACGCCCCGAGGATGCGGACAGGCTGGGACAGGTGGGTGTGGACGCCCTGTGGGTGTCGAATCACGGGGGCCGACAGTTCGATGCAGCCCCGGCCAGCATCGAGGTTCTTCCCGCGATCCGGAACGCGACCCGCCTGCCACTGATATTCGACAGCGGTGTCGAAGGCGGGCTGGATATCTTGCGCGCGCTGTCGCTGGGCGCGAATTTCGTCATGCTGGGGCGCGCTTTTTTGTACGGTATTGCGGCACTTGGCGCGAAAGGCCCCGCGCATGTGATCGATATCCTGAGGCGGGATCTGCACGCGAATATGGGTCAGATGGGACTGGCCGATTTATGTCAGTTTGAGACGAAATGCTAAATTATTGATGCTGCAACGCGGCATCCCTATAAGTGTGCCGAGGCCAAAGGGCGTTTGCGAGCGATAACATGCCGGTTCTACCCAGAAGAACGGATGTACCTGTGCGTATTCTCCGCCCAATAAGACGCCCAAACACCAAAGACCGGGACCTGATATGACAGACTTCAACAAGATCCTGATCGCCAATCGCGGCGAGATTGCCATCCGCGTCATGCGCGCAGCAAACGAGATGGGCAAACGCACCGTCGCTGTTTACGCTGAAGAAGACAAACTGGGCCTGCACAGGTTCAAGGCGGACGAGGCCTATCAGATTGGCGAGGGCATGGGTCCGGTCGCGGCGTATCTGTCGATTGACGAGATCATCCGCGTGGCCAAACACTGCGGCGCGGATGCGATCCATCCGGGCTATGGCCTGCTGTCCGAAAACCCGGATTTCGTGGATGCCTGCGTCAAGAACGGCATCACCTTCATCGGCCCCCGGGCCGAGACCATGCGCGCATTGGGTGACAAGGCCAGCGCGCGGCGCGTGGCCATCGCGGCCGGTGTGCCTGTCATTCCGGCCACCGAGGTCCTTGGTGATGACATGGACGCGATCCGCAAGGAGGCCGCCGAGATCGGATACCCGCTGATGCTCAAGGCGTCCTGGGGCGGCGGCGGGCGCGGGATGCGCCCGATCCAGTCGGAGGATGAGCTGGAAGAAAAGGTTCTGGAAGGCCGCCGCGAGGCTGAGGCCGCCTTTGGCAATGGCGAAGGCTATCTGGAAAAGATGATCATCCGTGCCCGCCATGTCGAGGTGCAGATCCTGGGCGACAAGCATGGTGAGATTTATCATCTGTACGAACGCGACTGCTCGGTCCAGCGCCGGAACCAGAAGGTCGTCGAACGTGCCCCTGCCCCTTACCTGAGCGAAGATCAGCGCGCCGAGATTTGCGAACTGGGCCGAAAGATCTGCGCCCATGTGAATTACGAATGCGCAGGCACTGTCGAGTTCCTGATGGATATGGAGACGGGCAAGTTCTACTTCATCGAGGTAAACCCGCGCGTACAGGTCGAACACACGGTCACCGAAGAGGTCACCGGCATCGATATCGTTCAAGCGCAGATCCTGATCGCCGAAGGCAAAACGCTGGCCGAAGCCACCGGTGCCACCAGTCAGGCAGAGGTGCATCTGAACGGTCATGCGCTGCAGACACGGATCACCACAGAAGACCCGCAGAACAACTTCATCCCCGACTACGGGCGTATCACCGCCTACCGCTCGGCCACGGGCATGGGCATTCGTCTGGATGGCGGCACGGCCTATGCGGGCGGGGTGATTACGCGGTATTACGACTCGCTGCTGACAAAGGTCACTGCCTGGGCGCCGACACCCGAGAAGGCGATCAGCCGGATGGACCGCGCCCTGCGCGAGTTCCGTATTCGCGGCGTCAGCACCAATATCGATTTCGTCATCAACCTGCTGAAGCACCCGACCTTCCTGTCGAATGAATACACCACTAAGTTCATCGACACGACGCCGGATCTGTTTGCCTTCAAGCGCCGCCGCGACCGGGGCACCAAGGTTCTGACCTATATCGCCGATATCACGGTGAATGGTCATCCCGAAACCAAGGGCCGCCCCGAACCTCGTGCCGACCTGAAAGTCGCCAAGCCCCCCGCGCCGAAGGCTGAGCCGCGGATGGGCACGCGCAACCTGCTGGAGCAGAAAGGCCCGCAGGCTGTGGCCGACTGGATGAAGGCGCAGCGGCAGCTGCTGATCACCGACACCACTATGCGCGACGGACACCAGTCGCTGCTGGCGACCCGGATGCGGTCGATCGACATGATCAAGGTGGCGCCAACCTATGCCGCGAACCTGCCGCAGCTGTTCTCGGTCGAGTGCTGGGGCGGTGCGACCTTCGACGTGGCCTATCGCTTCCTGCAGGAATGCCCATGGCAGCGTCTGCGCGACCTGCGTGAGGCAATGCCGAACCTGATGACGCAGATGCTGCTGCGGGGTGCGAACGGGGTTGGTTACACCAATTACCCCGACAACGTGGTGCAGGAATTCGTGCGCCAGGCATCGAAAAACATTGATGTCTTCCGCGTCTTCGACTCGCTAAACTGGGTCGAGAACATGCGTGTTGCGATGGATGCTGTTATCGACAATGGCAAGATCTGCGAGGGCACCGTTTGTTATACCGGCGATATTCTGGATCCTGATCGCGCCAAATATAACCTGAAATACTATGTCGGCATGGCCAAGGAACTGCGCGACGCAGGCGCGCATATTCTGGGTCTGAAGGATATGGCGGGCCTGTTGAAACCGGCCTCGGCCAAGATTCTGATCCGGGCGCTGAAGGAAGAGGTTGGACTGCCGATCCACTTCCACACCCATGACACGGCCGGCATCGCCAGCGCCACCATCCTTGCCGCCTCTGAGGCGGGTGTGGACGCGGTGGATTGCGCAATGGACAGCTTCAGTGGCAACACGTCCCAGGCGACGCTGGGCACCGTGGTCGAGGCGCTGCGCCATACCGACCGTGACACCGGGCTGGACATCAAGGCCATCCGCGAGATCAGCGATTACTTCGAGGCCGTGCGCGGTCAATATGCGGCCTTCGAATCGAGCCTGCAGGCCCCGGCGTCCGAGGTGTATCTGCACGAGATGCCGGGCGGTCAGTTCACCAACCTCAAGGCGCAGGCGCGCAGCCTGGGTCTGGAAGAGCGCTGGCACGAGGTCGCGCAGATGTACGCCGATGTGAACCAGATGTTCGGCGATATCGTAAAGGTAACGCCGTCGTCGAAAGTTGTTGGCGACATGGCCCTGATGATGGTCAGTCAGGGCCTGACCCGCGAGCAGGTCGAGGATCCGGCGACGGATGTGGCCTTTCCCGACTCGGTCGTCGACATGATGCGCGGCAATCTGGGTCAGCCTCCGGGAGGATTCCCGAACACCATCATCAAGAAGGTGCTGAAGGACGAGGCCCCCAACACCCAGCGCCCCGGCAAGGACGTGCCTGCCGTCGATCTTGAAGCCACCCGCGCTGAGTTGTCCAAGCAGTTGGAAGGCAAAGAGGTCGATGACGAGGACCTGAACGGGTACCTGATGTATCCCAAGGTGTTTCTGGATTACATGGGCCGTCACCGGATTTACGGCCCGGTCCGCACCCTTCCCACGCGCACCTTCTTTTACGGCATGGAACCCGGCGAAGAGATCACGGCCGAGATCGACCCCGGCAAGACGCTGGAAATCCGGTGTCAGGCCATCGGCGAGACGGATGAAAAAGGTGAGGTCAAGGTTTTCTTCGAACTCAACGGCCAGCCGCGTGTGATCCGGGTGCCGAACCGGATGGTCACATCAACCACACAGGCGCGCCCCAAGGCCGAGGTCGGCAACCCCGATCATGTCGGTGCGCCGATGCCGGGTGTTGTGGCCACTGTTACCGTCACCGCAGGCCAGCAGGTCAAGGAAGGCGACATGCTGCTGACCATCGAGGCAATGAAGATGGAAACCGGTATCCATGCCGAGCGTGATGCGACGGTCAAAGCCGTGCATATCCAGCCCGGCGGCCAGATTGACGCAAAGGACCTTCTGATCGAACTGGAATAAGCCATAAAACAATCTAATGTTCATCAGGCCGTGCGGGAGACCGCACGGCCTTTTTCTATGATTGAGCGGAGACCCATTATGCTTGCAATCACCCCGATCTATGCGGCCCTGATCGCAATTCTCTACGTCGCACTCAGCGTCAAAGTGATCCTGCAACGACGCAGCGATAAGATCTCGGTCGGGGATGGTGGCAGCAAGCTGATGATCAAGGCGATACGGACACACTCGAACTGCGCCGAATACGCCCCGATTTCCCTGCTGCTGATTGCCATGGTTGAGCTTCAGGGCGCGGCCGGAATATTGGTCCATCTGCTGGGGCTGATGTTGCTGGCCGGGCGTCTTTTGCATGCGTACGGATTTGGGCGAACGCCGCAGATCGTCATCCTGCGGCAGGCCGGCATGAGCCTGACGTTCCTCGCCATTCTGGGGGCGGCTTTCGCAAACCTGATTCTGGCGCTTTAGGCCGTCTGGCGGGTGTTACCCTGCCAGAACGGTTGTTTCGATCTGCGGTGCACCCAGCAGAACCGGTGTGAACTGATCATGTTCATGCAGGTCCGGCTTCAGGATGGCAGCGCCGATCAGAATCATCGCGGCAAGTGTCACGATCTTCAGGTCTGCAACGGATATCATGACGGCACCTCCTGCCTGTGTTTTACTGATTTGCATTACGGGTTGAACGGATCACGGGCCGGATTCCGTCGAAAAGATTTTTCCCGCTTTTTGTGTTTTTCCGCTTGCAGCCCCGCGTGGGAATTTATACATCCCTCCTCACTCAACGGCGCGGGCGTAGCTCAGGGGTAGAGCATAACCTTGCCAAGGTTAGGGTCGGGCGTTCGAATCGCCTCGCCCGCTCCATTGAGAGGTCTTCGGACCACATATGTATCTGATGCGGGCGTAGCTCAGGGGTAGAGCATAACCTTGCCAAGGTTAGGGTCGGGCGTTCGAATCGCCTCGCCCGCTCCAGATACCAAACCTTCCAAACATGCTGGTTCTTCTGCCCCGGTTGCGGCATTCTGAATGCAATTCGCAACACGGGATGTTCGCATGTCTGATTATGTTATCCGCCCCTTGTCCGCTGATGAGTTGCAGGAGGCTGTGGATTGGGCCGGGCGCGAGGGGTGGAATCCGGGTCGTCACGATGCCGAGTGCTTTCGTACAACTGATCCCGATGGGTTCTTGGGAGGTTTTCTGGATGGCGAATTGATCGCGTCTGTCTCGGCGGTGAACTACGACGATGATTTTGCCTTTTTGGGTTTCTACATCGTCAAGCCAGAATACAGACACCATGGCCACGGGCTTGAGATTGCGCAGCACGCGCTGGCCCACTGTGCCGGGCGCAACATGGGTCTGGATGGCGTGGTCGAGCAGCAGGACAACTACCGGAAATCCGGGTTCACCTTTGCCTATAACAACTACCGCTTTTCAGGGCGGGTTGCAGATATCCTAGGCGCGCTGGCACCGACCGCTGGTGTTGATGTGCTGAGCACCGTTTCAGATGCGTTAAGGGACTATGATCGTCAGCTTTTCCCCGCCCGGCGCGATGCGTTCCTGCATGGTTGGCTGAGCGCAAGCGGCCATGTGTCCCGCGTGTTTACCGAAGACGGGCAGATCAAAGGCTATGCCACGTTGCGCCCCTGTCGGACCGGATACAAGGTCGGGCCGCTGTTTGCGGACCGCGCCGACATTGCCGAAGCACTGCTTGCAAGCGTATTAAAAGCTCTGCCCGAAGATCAAAGTGGGCAAGAGGTGTTCATCGACATGCCACAACCCAACAACGCCGCCTTTGCACTGGCCGACAAGCTGGGTCTTACGAAAGTGTTCGAAACCGCCCGGATGTATTCCGGCGATCAACCGGATATCGACCTGACCCGCATCTATGGCGTGACAACGTTTGAGTTGGGTTAAAACGCCTTGAACGTCATCGTCGTCAGCGAGCGTTCGATATTGGGAATCACCAGCAGGTGTTCGTTGATGAAATGGCCTACATCCTCGGTTTCGGGGATGTAGAGCTTGAGCATCAGATCAAACTCACCACTAGTGGAATAAAGCTCTGAGTGTATTTCGCGCAGCGCGATTTCCTCGGCGACCTTGTAGGTGGTGCCGGGTTTGCAGCGGATCTGGATGAATACGCAGGTGGACATGGCGTGGCCCTGTTGGTTCGTGTTGTCTGCAAGCTGACATGGTGCCGGGCCGGGTGCAATCCCTTGCAACAGTTTGCAGCGATTGCAACGCATGGTCTGGATCAACCGGCCCCACCCCGTCTATAAGCGCGCCTGTAGCAAAAGGAATTCGCCCATGCGCACCGCTTCGATCAGCCGCAAGACCGCCGAAACCGAAATTTCGGTCGAGGTCAATCTGGATGGCACCGGCACCTATGACAATCAGACCGGCGTCGGGTTCTTTGACCATATGCTGGACCAGCTGGCGCGCCACTCGTTGATTGATATGACAATCCGCGCCAAGGGTGACTATCACATCGACGATCACCACACGGTCGAGGATACCGGCATCGCCCTGGGTCAGGCTTTGACACAGGCCCTGGGCGACAAGAAGGGCATCCGGCGCTATGGCGAATGCCATCTACCGATGGATGACGCTCAGGTGCGCTGTGCGCTGGACCTGTCGGGCCGTCCGTTCCTGATGTGGACTGTCGATCTGCCGACGCAAAAGATCGGTACGTTCGACACGGAACTGGTGCGCGAGTTTTTTCAGGCGCTCAGCACCCATGGCGGCATTACCCTGCATATTGACCAGTTGCACGGCTTCAACAGCCACCACATCGCCGAGGCTGCGTTCAAGGCTGTCGCGCGCGCGTTGCGTGATGCGGTTGAGACCGATCCGCGCAAGGCGGATGCGATTCCGTCGACCAAGGGCGCGCTGTAAATGCTGACAGCCATCATCGACTATGAAAGCGGCAATCTGCATTCAGCGGAAAAGGCGTTTCAGCGCATGGCGCAAGAGGTCGGCGCTGGTGACGTTGTCGTCACCTCTGACGCGGATGTGGTTGCGCGTGCGGACCGACTGGTTCTGCCCGGAGATGGCGCTTTCCCGGCCTGTGCCGCCGAGCTGCGCGGCCATAAGGGTATTTATGACGCGATGGTCGAAGCGGTCGAACAGAAGGGCCGTCCGTTTCTGGGTATCTGTGTTGGTATGCAGCTGATGGCAACCAAAGGCCATGAATACACAGAGACCGATGGTCTGGGCTGGGTGGCAGGTGATGTTGTTCGGATCGAACCGTCAGATGCCGCGCTGAAAGTGCCGCATATGGGCTGGAACGATCTGGTTCTGGAAAGCGATCACCCGATCTTTGCCGGGGTGAAATCAGGCGATCACACCTATTTCGTCCATTCCTACCACTTCCGTGTAAGCAACCCGGCGCAGCGGTTGGCTTATGTGGAATATGGGCAGGACGTCACGGCCGTGATTGGCCGCGACACGATGGTTGGGATGCAGTTTCACCCCGAGAAAAGCCAGGATGTTGGCCTGCGCATGCTGGGCAACTTCCTGACCTGGAAGCCCTGAGGCTTACTGAACCCGCGTCCAGGTTTGCCCGCGACAGATCAGGCCGCCCGCCACGCATCCCTTGACGGTCAGCTTGTTCTGGCCGTCCAGTGACATCTTCGAGTTGTAGGTTTTGTCCCGGTCGGGGGCCCAGATTTTACCACTGTCATAGCTGCCGCCCCCTTCGGGAACCATGTCCCAGATGATCTTTTTGCCAAGGTTCTCATATTCCAGCTGCTGGTTGCCATCCGCGTCGAAAGCGCTGTCGATGGTGCCGCAGATCGCACTGCCGCATTCGGAAATCGTCACATGCAGAT